>NZ_AMXB01000045.1:0-33708 GCF_000310125.2 Thauera sp. 27 | reverse complement strand
GCCACGGGGGCGGCGGCCGGCTCGGCGGCGGCCTTACTTGCCCGTGACTTGCGGGGCGCGGGCGCGACGACCGCCGCCACGGTGACAGGCGCTTCGACAATCGGAGTGACGGCCGTCTTCTTCGCACGCGCGCTGCGGGGCTTGGGTTCGCCGGCCGGAGGCACGGCTGCGGCCTCGGGCACCTGCTCGGGCTCCGGGCGGGGAGCCACCTTCTTTGCGCGCGTGGTACGCGACTTTGGCGCAGCCGGATCGGTCACCGCAGGTTGCGCTTCACCGACCTGCACGGGCGCAGCCTCGACAACTGGTTCGGTGGCGGGTTTCTTGGCACGCTTGCTGCGGACCTTGGGTTCGACGGTCTCCGCAGCCACGACCGACATCTCGATGGCAGGCGCAGACGCCGCCTCGCCCTTCTTCGCGCGCGGCTTGCGCACCCTCTTTCCTGCCTCGCCGCCGACCGCGACGGGCACGACATCGGCGGGCGTGACAGGCGTCTTCACCTCGACCGGCAGCGGGCCTTCGATGAGGCGGAAGTCGATCTTGTTGGTCGCCATGTCGACCCGCACGAGCTGCACCTTGACCCGGTCCGAGAGGCGGAACTGCTTGCCGGAGCGCTCACCCATCAGGGCGTGGCGCATCTCGTCGTAGTGGAAGTAGTCGCTGCCCAGGTCGGAGATGTGCAGCAGGCCCTCGATGAAGATGTCGTCGAGGGCGACGAAGAGGCCAAAGGGCACGACTGCCGACACGCTGCCGGTGAACTCTTCGCCGACGCGATCCTGCATGAAGTAGCACTTTAGGAAGGCGACGACATCGCGGGTGGCATCGTCGGCGCGACGCTCGGTCATCGAGCAGTGCAGGCCGATCTGCTCCCAGTCTCCGGGGCGGTATTGCTCGCCCGCCAGCGCGGCCTTGATGCCGCGGTGGATCAGCAGGTCGGGATAACGCCGGATCGGCGAGGTGAAGTGGGTGTAGGACTCATAGGCGAGACCGAAGTGGCCGACGTTGTCGGGGCTGTACATCGCCTGCTTGAGCGAGCGCAGCATCACGGTCTGCAGCAACTGGGCGTCGGGTCGGTCCTTGACCTGCTCAAGCAGCTTGGCGAAGTCGCTCGCGCGCGGCTCTTCGCCGCCGCCCAGGCCGAGGCCGAACTCCTTCAGGAACTCGCGCAGCTTGGCAAGCTTGTCCTCGGAGGGCGAGTCGTGCACCCGGTACAGCGCCGGGTGCTCACGGCTGGCGAGGAAGTCGGACGCACACACGTTGGCAGCGAGCATGCACTCCTCGATCAGGCGGTGGGCATCGTTGCGCACCTCGGGCACGATCTGGGCGATCTTGCCGTTGTCGTCGAAGATCATCCGCGTCTCGGTGGTCTCGAAGTCGATCGCGCCGCGCTTGGCGCGCGCCTTGAGCAGCACACGGAAGAGCGTGTCGAGGTTCTCGAGATGGGGCAGCAGCGCGGCCAGCTCGGCGCGCACCGCCGGGTCCTTGTCGTAAAGGGCGGCGGCGACCTTGTTGTAGGTCAGGCGCGCGTGCGACCAGATCACCGCGCGATAGAAGCGGTAGTTCTTGATTTCGCCAGTGGCCGAGATGTTCATGTCGGCCACCATGGCCAGGCGCTCGACCTGCGGGTTGAGCGAGCACAGGCCGTTGGAGAGCTTTTCCGGCAGCATCGGGATGACGCGACGCGGGAAGTACACCGAATTGCCGCGGTCGAAGGCGTCCTTGTCGAGTGCGCTGGCGGCATCGACGTAGTGCGAGACGTCGGCAATGGCGACGATCAGGCGATAGCCCTTGCCTTGGCGCTCGCAGTAAACCGCGTCGTCAAAGTCCTTGGCGGTCTCGCCGTCGATGGTGACCAGCGGCAGCTTGGTGAGGTCCTCGCGCCCGGCCCAGTCCTTCTTGCGCACCACATCAGGCAGCTTGCGCGTCTGCGCCTTGGCCTCGGACGAGAACTCGAAGGGCAGATCGTGCTTGCGCAGCGCGATCTCGATCTCCATCCCCGGATCGGCGTAGTTGCCAAGGACCTCGACGATGCGGCCGATCGGCTGTGCGAACTTCGTGGGCTGCTCAACCAGTTCGACGGTGACGATCTGCCCGGCCTCGGGCTTCTTGCGCCCACCCGGCGCAACCAGGATGTCCTGCGCCAGGCGGCGGTTCTCGGGCACGACGATCATCACGCCGTGCTCGTTGATGACACGGCCCACCACGCGCTTGTTGGCACGCTCGAGCACCTCGACCAGCTTGCCCTCGGGCCGGCCACGACGATCCTGGCCGGCAATGCGTACGATGACGCGGTCGCCGTGCAGCAGCTCGCGCATTTCCTTGGGACCGAGGAAGATGTCCGGCTCACCGTCGTCACGACGCAGGAAACCGAAGCCGTCGGGATGGCCCTCCACACGGCCCTTGATAAGGTCCACCTTGGATGGCAGCAGGTAGGCATCGCGGCGGTTGCGGATGATCTGGCCATCGCGCTCCATCGCACGCAGGCGACGGTCAAAGAAGTCGAGCTCGTGAGGCGCGACATCAAGTGCGGCGACGAGGTCGGCAAAGGACAGTGGCACGCCTCGCTCGGCGAGTACCTGCAGCACGTACTCACGGCTGGGCAGCGGATGCTCGTATTGCGCCAGCTCTCGGGCGTAGAAGGGGTCGGCCTGCCTGACCGCACTTGCGTTCACGGCGGCGGCCTTGCGTGCCGCACGGCTGCGCCCCGGCCCCTTGACGGGGCTGCCCGCCCCAGCGGGGTCGTGGCGGGGCGCTGCAGCCGGTTCCGTACCCCGCCGGGGCGCTTTCGTCGCCACCTTCGTCTTGCTTGATGCAGCACTGGCTCTGGACATCCCGCTCTGCGGAACAGCCTTGGCTGTCTTCTTCTTTTCGGTCTTTTTCGTTTTACGAGTCATTGACAATCTTCTTTTCATGCTTATAATGCGCGTCTTCTTGCCCAGATGGCGGAATTGGTAGACGCACTAGTTTCAGGTACTAGCGCCGCGAGGCGTGGAGGTTCGAGTCCTCTTCTGGGCACCAGTTTCACAGGAAAGCCGCTCTTCGGAGCGGCTTTTTTGTTTTTGCCGTCCGCGCAGCTCGCGATGACACGGCGCAACGAAAGACAGAGGACACGCCCGAGAGCCCAACGCTTGCCGCAAGGAGACTGCAGATGTTTTGCGTTTGCCTTGCCGCGAACTGTTTGCTATTATGCGCCTCCCTGCCCAGATGGCGGAATTGGTAGACGCACTAGTTTCAGGTACTAGCGCTGCGAGGCGTGGAGGTTCGAGTCCTCTTCTGGGCACCAGTTGCAGGGAAAAGCCGGCTGACAGCCGGCTTTTTTCGTTCACGTCGCCAGCACCGCCTGCCCGGGACATCGCGCCGTCGCGCACCAGAACAGTACGCGCAGCCAGGATGCCGGCAGGACGGCGCAGCGCGCGCCCCTGCCGGGTAGCGCAGAAATCAGGCGCCAAACGGATGACGGCGCAAGATGGTTTCGTCGCGCTCGGGGCCGGTCGAGATCACATCGATCGGGATCTCGCAGATCTCCTCGATGCGGTGCAGATAGGCACGCGCTTCCTGCGGCAGCGCATCCCAGCTCTGCGCACCGAAGGTCGTTCCGCTCCACCCCTTCATGGTCTCGTAGATGGGCTCGCAGCGCGTCACCTCTTCCGAGCCCATCGGCAGCAGGTCGATGCGCTTGCCGTCGAGCATGTAGCCGGTGCACAGCTTGAGTTCCTCGAGACCATCCAGGACGTCGAGCTTGGTGATGCACAACCCGGTAACGCCATTGATGATGATCGAGCGCTTGAGGGCGGCAAGATCCAGCCAGCCACAACGGCGCTTGCGGCCCGTGACGGTACCGAACTCACGCCCCTTGGTCGACATCTGCTCGCCGGGCACGCCCTTGGTCTCGATGTCGAGCTCGGTCGGGAACGGGCCGCCGCCAACGCGGGTGCAGTAGGCCTTGGTGATGCCGAGCACGTAATGCAGGCGGCTGGGGCCCACACCCGAGCCGGCCGCAGCCTGGCCGGCCACGCAGTTGCTCGAGGTCACGAAGGGATAGGTGCCGTGGTCGATGTCGAGCAGCGTGCCTTGCGCGCCCTCGAACAGCAGCGAACCACCCGACTTGTTGATCGCGTAAAGCTCGGCCGACACATCGGCCACCATCGGCAGCAGCTCCTCGGCATCCGCCATGGCCTGGTCGTACACCGGCTGGAAGTCCACCGCCTCTGCACCCAGGTGCTGGGTGAGGACGAAGTTGTGGTATTCGAGGTTGGCCTTGAGCTTGGCCGCGAAACGCTCACGGTCGAACAGGTCGTACACCCGCAGCGCGCGGCGAGCGACCTTGTCCTCGTAGGTCGGGCCGATACCCTTTCCGGTGGTCCCGATCTTGTCGCCGGCGGACTTGGCCGCCTCGCGCGCGCGATCGAGCGCGCTGTGGTAACCCAGGATCAGCGGGCAGCCCGGGCTGATGCGCAGGCGCTCGCGAACCTTGATGCCACCCGCCTCGAGCGTGCGGATCTCGGACAGCAGATGATGCGCGTCGAGCACCACGCCATTGCCGATGAAACAGGCAACGCCTTCCCGTACGATGCCCGAGGGCACCAGATTGAGCTTGTACTCGTTCTGGCCGATCACCAGCGTGTGACCCGCATTGTGACCACCCTGGAAGCGGACCACGCCCTTGGCGTGATCGGTCAGCCAGTCGACGATCTTGCCCTTGCCTTCATCACCCCACTGGGTGCCAACGACGACGACGTTCTTTGCCATTTTCTTACTCTCCCTGTAACGGCACGACCGCCCAGCGATCGTCCCGCTTCACCAGTTGCCGGTCGCAGCCGGCCTCTTTCCATGTTCCTTCATGCCCAGGCAAGGCGCTCATGACGATCTCGCCACGCGCGCGCAAGTGCGCGATTG
Source organism: Thauera sp. 27 (assembly GCF_000310125.2). Classification (NCBI taxonomy): domain Bacteria; kingdom Pseudomonadati; phylum Pseudomonadota; class Betaproteobacteria; order Rhodocyclales; family Zoogloeaceae; genus Thauera; species Thauera sp. 27. The sequence goes on along the minus strand of NZ_AMXB01000045.1, from coordinate 28,815 downwards.
CCTCCGCCAGCCCGGCATCGCCTTCCAGCGGCGCAAGCACACCGCCGGCCATCGCCGACGCAGCCGGCAGCCGCCACACCAGTTCGCGCAGGTCAAGACTGAAGCCGGTCGCTGGCCGCGCGCGACCAAAGGCCTCGCCCACGCGGTCGTAGCGCCCGCCGAGCGCGAGCGCCGCCGGCGAATCCGCACCGTATGCGGCAAAGACGACACCGCTGTGATAGTGATAGCCGCGCAGGTCGCCGAGATCGAAGCTGATCGGCAGGTCGGCAAGCGCGTCGGCCAGTTGCTGAAGTTCGCCGAGCAAGGCGCCGATACCCGCATCCTGCGGCAGGCGCGCACGCGCCTCGGCAAGCACCTCGGGGCCACCGTAAAGCGTTGGCAGGGCCAGCAGCGCCCCGCGCACCGGCTCGGCAACGTCGGCAAGCATGTTCTGCAGCTCGGGCACATCCTTGGCCTGCAGCAGATCGAAGAGCTCTTCCTCCCGCCCAGGCACCAGGCCCGCACGCGACGCCAGCGCGTGGAAGATGCCCACGTGACCGATGTCGATACGCGAGGCGGGCACCTCGGCCAGGCGCAGCACCTCAGCCAGCAGGCGCAGGATCTCGACATCGGCCTCGATCCCGGCGTGGCCGTAGAGTTCGGCACCGAGTTGCAGCGGCTCGCGCGTGGCGGTGAGCGTGGACGGCAGGGTGTGCAGCACGCTGCCGCAATAGCACAGGCGCGAAACGCCCTGGCGGTTGAGCAGATGCGCGTCGATGCGCGTGACCTGCGGCGTCATGTCGGCACGCACGCCCATCGTCCGCCCGGAGAGCTGGTCGACGAGCTTGAAGGTGCGCAGCTTGAGATCCTGCCCGGCCCCCGTGGTCAACGAATCCAGATACTCGAGCAGCGGCGGCATGACCAGCTGATAGCCGCGCACGCGGAAAGCGTCGAGCAGCCTGCGACGCAAGGTCTCGAGCTGGTGTGCGTCGGACGGCAGGGCGTCCTGGATGTGGTCGGGGAGTACCCAGCGCATGTGCGTGTCAGAGGAAGATGAATAGCAGGATCACCCCGACCAGCATGGAGGTCAGCCCGATGAAGCGGATCTGACCGTCGCCCATGCTGGCGAGACGCAAAAAAGTTTCGCGCCAGGCGGCTGGCGCGATGAACGGAAGGATGCCTTCGATGATGAGCATCAGCGCGAAGGCGATCAATAGCGAGCTACCCATGCGGGATCAGTTGCGCGAAGCGCCTCCCGAATCCTTCATGAAGCGGAAGAAGTCCGAACTCGGATCGACGACCATGACGTCCTCGCGACCGGCGAAACTGGCCCGATAGGCCTCCAGGCTGCGATAGAAGGAATAGAAGTCGGGGTTGCGCCCGAAGGCCTCGGCATAGATGGACGTTGCACGAGCATCACCCTCACCCATGATCTCCTGCGCGGAGCGATAGGCTTCGGCGACGATGACCTCGCGCTGGCGGTCGGCATCGGCGCGGATGCGTTCGGCCTCTGCCGCACCGAGGGAGCGCAGCTCGTTGGCGACGCGCTTGCGCTCGGCCTCCATCCGCCGATACACGGACTCGGAAACCTCGTTGGGCAGGTCGACCCGCTTCAGGCGCACGTCGACGATCTGCACGCCAATCGTGCGGGCGTCGCGGTCGGCACGTTCGCGCATCTGTTCCATGATGCGGTCGCGTTCGCCGGAAACAACGTCATGCACCGTACGACGACCGAATTCCTCGCGCAGCCCGGCATTCACGGTCTGATTCAGGCGCGTACGCGCCCGCGCTTCGTCACCCGCCACCGACTCGTAGTAGAGGCGCGGATCGACGATACGCCACTTGACGAAGTGGTCGACCAGCACGTTCTTCTTCTCGGACGTGATGAAGCGCTCCGGCTCCGGCGTATCCATGGTGAGGATGCGCTTGTCGAAGTAGCGCACGTTCTGGATGAAGGGCAGCTTGACGTTGAGGCCGGGCTCGGAGATGACCTCCTTGACCTCACCAAGCTGGAACACGATCGCATACTGGCGCTGGTCGACGGTAAACAGCGACATCGAGGCGATCATCACGGCGAGCAGCAGCACGCCGCCAATCAGGGACATCTTGTCACGCATCAACGCTCTCCCCGCTCACGAGTGAGTACGCCACCACGGGCGCGCGGATCCGTCGACGGCATCGGTGCATTCGCACTGAGACCGGCCGCGGACTGGGAATCGGGCAGTGCCGCCGCAGGGGCACGACCACCGCTCTGCTGCATCAGCTTGTCGAGAGGCAGCAACATCAGGTTGCCATTGCCCTGGGCATCGATCATGACCTTCGAGGTGCTGGAAAACACCTGCTGCATGGTGTCGATATACAGGCGCTCGCGGGTCACGCCGGGCGCACGCTGATACTCGGCCAGCACCTGACTGAAACGACTGGCTTCACCCTCGGCGTTGGCGACGACGCGGTCGCGGTAGGCATTCGCCTCCTCAACCAGTCGCGAGGCCGTACCACGGGCACGCGGCACGACGTCGTTGGCGTAGGCCTCACCCTCGTTCTTCTGCCGCTCACGGTCCTGACCGGCCTTGACCGCGTCGTCGAACGCGGCCTGCACCTGCTCCGGCGGCTGGGCGTTCTGCATGGTCACACGGCTGACCTGGATACCGGTCTGGTAGCGATCGAGGATGCGCTGCATCAGCTCATGCGCCGTGGTGGCGATCTCCTCGCGCCCTTCGTACAGCACGAAGTCCATGCGGCTCTTGCCGACGATCTCGCGCATCGCAGTCTCGGCCGCCTGCGCGACAGCCTCATCCGGGAAGCGGTTGTTGAAGACGTAGTTCTCCGGTGCGTTCAGCACCCACTGCACGGCAAACTGGATGTTGATGATGTTCTCATCGTCGGTGAGCATCAGCGACTCGCGCAGCACCTTGTTACGCTCGGAGCCACGGTAGCCCACCTCGACAGTACGCACCCCGGTCAGGTCGACGATCTCGTGCGTCTCGAATGGCGCCGGCAACCTCCAGCGCAAGCCGGGCTCGGTGGTCTGCACGTACTTGCCCAGGCGCAGCACGACGCCGCGCTGGTTCGCATCGACAGTGTAGAAACCGCTCGCCAGCCACACCAAGGCGACCAGCACGAGCAGCACGACCATGCCGCCGCCGAACTGCCGCGGCGACAAGCTCGGCATCTGCGGACCACTGCCGCCGCCGCTGCCACCACCATTGCCGTTGCCACGACTCGGGCGCTTGCCACCGAACATGCCCGTCAGGCGCTGATTGAAGTCGCGCCAGACCTCTTCGAGGTCGGGCGGTCCCTGATTGTTGCCGCGGTTGCGGTCACCGCGATTGTCGTCGTTGCGGTTGCCGTCATCGCGGCCGCGATCGCCGTCGCTTCCGCCCTGACCACCCCAGCGTGGGTCATTGAGTGACATGAGGATGCCTGTTATCACGATTGTTCTGACCGTTCGTCTGCCGCGCCGGTTGCCCGGCCGGCGTCGTCACCGAAGGTCTGCGAGGCTACTTCGGCGAGCGCATCGCGAAGCAGGTCGAGACCTTCCCCCGTTCGGGCGCTCAAAAAAATGCGCCTGAGTTTATCACAGTCGCCCCGCTCGACCGCCGCAGCGGCTCGGGTGAGGTCGATCTTGTTCCAGACCAGGATCTGCGGCACCTCGGCGGCACCGATCTCGGCCAGGACCTGGTTCACCGCCTCGATCTGGGCGTCGCGATCCTCGCTGGCCGAATCCACCACGTGAAGCAGCAGATCGGCCTGCGCAGTCTCTTCGAGCGTTGCCTGGAATGCCGCGACCAGCGCATGAGGCAGGTCGCGGATGAAGCCAACGGTGTCCGAGAGCACCACATTTGCCCCGCCTACGTAGAGACGGCGCGACGTGGTATCCAGCGTGGCGAAGAGCTGGTCGGCCGCATAGGCCCCCGCCTTCGTCAGCGCATTGAACAGCGTCGACTTGCCCGCATTGGTGTAACCGACCAGAGAGACAGACAGAACGTCACGGCGTTCCCTGGCTCGTCGCCTGACCTTGCGTTGCTTCTCGATCAGCGCAAGACGCGTCTTGAGCATCTTGACGCGGTTGCCGAGCAGGCGACGGTCGGTCTCGAGCTGTTTCTCGCCCGGGCCTCGCAGGCCGATGCCGCCCTTCTGGCGCTCGAGGTGGGTCCAGCCGCGCACGAGCCGCGTCGCCAGGTGCTCGAGCTGAGCCAGTTCGACCTGGAGCTTGCCTTCATGACTGCGTGCGCGTTGCGCGAAGATGTCGAGGATCAACGCCGTACGGTCGATGACCATGCACTGCAGTTCGCGCTCGAGATTGCGCTGCTGGGCGGGCGACAAGGCGTGATTGAACACCACGATGTCGCCTGCATTCGCACGCAGGGCCTCGGCGATCTCCTGCACCTTGCCGCTGCCGGCAAAGAGCTTGGAGTCGGGCGAGGCGCGCCGGCCCTGCACCACGCCCTCGACGCTGGCGCCCGCGCTGCCGACCAGCAGCTTGAGCTCCGACAGGCGCTCTTCGATCGCACCCTGACCAAGGTCGAGCTGGACGAGTATGGCACGCTCGCCCGATGCCGGACGCTCAAACATGCATGCTCCCCGCGACCGTCATGCGCCGGCCGCAGCGCTTGGACACGGCTCTCAGTTGCTGCCCTCGTCCTGCTGGATGACCACAGGGCGGGCAGGCACGACGGTGGAGATCGCGTGCTTGTAGACCATCTGCGTCACGGTATTCTTGAGCAGAACGACGTACTGGTCGAAGGACTCGACCTGGCCCTGGAGCTTGATGCCATTGACGAGATAGATCGACACCGGAATGTGCTCGCGGCGCAGGGTATTGAGGAAGGGGTCTTGTAGAAGTTGCCCTTTGTTGCTCATCGTTGAACCTCTTTATATTGTGTTTATAAGAATGCGGGATTCTTGTTGCACTGCGGCATTGCAGTATGCAACGAAATCCGGGTGTGGAAAGCAGAAGTGCATCGAAAAAATGCTCAGGACCGCGTCGCGAACGGATTGTGCGTGGTGCGGAACTGGATGCGCAAGGGCGTGCCCTGAAGCTTGAACGCCTCCAGGAAGCAGCGCTCGAGGTAGCGCACGTAGGACGCCGGAATGTCATCGAGTGCATTGCCGTGAATGACGATCACCGGCGGGTTCATGCCCCCCTGATGCGCGTAGCGCATCTTTGGGCGCGCCATGCCATGCCTTGGCGGGGCCTGGCGGGCAACGGCCTGCTGCAGGGTACGCGTCAGGCGCGGCGTCGCCAGGTTGGCGGTCGCCGCCGCATAGGCCGCATCGACCGATTTCAACAGGCCGTTGATGCCTTCGGCCTTGAGCGCCGAAATCTGGTGGAAACGCGCAAAGGACAGGAAGGCGAGCTTGCGTGCGATATCGGCCTTGAGGCGGTCGCGACGGTATTCATCGACCGCATCCCACTTGTTGATCGCCACCACGAGCGCGCGCCCGGCCTCGAGAGCGAAACCCGCGATGTGCGCATCCTGGTCGGAGATATCCTGCGCCGCATCGAGCACCAGCACGATGACGTTGGCCTCCTGGATGGCCTGCAGGGTCTTGATCACCGAGAACTTCTCGATCGCCTCGAACACCCTGCCCTTGCGCCGCAGGCCTGCGGTATCGATCAGGGTGTAGCGCCGGCCGGCGCGCTCGAAGGGGATCGCGATCGCGTCGCGCGTGGTGCCCGGCAGATCGAAGGCGATCACGCGCTCCTCACCGAGCAGCGTATTGACCAGGGTGGATTTGCCGACATTGGGGCGACCGACGATGGCAACCTTGGGCCCTTCATCCTCGCGCGCCTCGATTTCCTCATCCACCGGGAAGGGGGCGAGCACGATGTCGACCAGCTGCTTGACGCCGTCGCCATGAGCGGCGGATACCGGCAGCGGGTCGCCCAGGCCGAGCGCGTGAAAATCGGCTGCGACCATGGCGCGATCGAGCCCCTCGGCCTTATTGACGACCAGGTGCACCGGGCGCCCGGCACGGCGCAGGCGCGCGGCGATGTTCTCGTCGTGCGGCGTGCGCCCGGCGCGGCCATCGACCAGGAACAGCAGCACATCCGCTTCGGCAATCGCCTGCTCGGCCTGGCGCGCCATCTCGTGCATGATGCCGTCCTTGGCGACGGGATCGAAGCCGGCGGTATCGACCACAAGATAGTCGCGCTCGCCGACACGGCCGATACCGTAATGGCGGTCGCGGGTCAGGCCGGGCTGGTCGGCGACCAGCGCATCGCGGGTGCGCGTCAGGCGGTTGAACAGGGTCGACTTGCCGACATTGGGGCGGCCGACCAGAACGATGGTGGGTTTCACTGAATCCTTGCCTCAGCGTACTTCGTACGCGGTAATGTCGCCGCCACTGCCCTGGACGACAAAGCCCCGGCCAAAGGCAACGGGATCGGCCTCGATCGGGCGGCTGCCGGCACGTTCGCGCGCGGCGAAGCGGCCGCTCTCGCGCTCGAGGGCATGGACGTAGCCCTCCAGGTCGCCCACGACCACATAGTCGCCGACGATGAGCGGACGCGACACCTTGCGGCGAGCGAGCGCATCCTGTTTCCACACGCTTGCGCCACTGTAGGCGTCGAGTGCATGCACGGCGTCGTTATCGTCGGTGATCATGGCAAAGCGGACGTCGCGGTCCATGCCCACGCTGCTGGAGAAATCGCGCGCCCACAGGGCGTTGCCATTGGTGCTGTCGAAGCAGGCCGCGCGCCCCTGGTAGCTCACCGCGCACACCTCGCGCCGCCCGACCACGGGCGTGCCGGCAACGTCGGCCACACGTTCAAGCTCGGTGGCACCGCGCGGCATCGCAACGTTGAGCTCGGTGATCGCACCACCGTTGGCCGCATTGATGACGACCAGGCGGCCACCCGGGAAGCCGGCGAGCACCACCGACCCTTCGAGCACCACACCGGAAAAGCTGCGCAGCGCCAGCGGCGGGTTGCTACGCTGGTACACCCACCTCCGGCTGCCATCGCGCGCGTCGAGCGCAATCAGGCGGTTGTCCGAAGCGCGCACGACAACGATCTCGAACCCCACCGCCGGCGGCGCGAGCACCTCGGCACCAACCGCCGCACGCCAGCGCTCGCTGCCGTTGGCAGCATCGAATGCGATCACCGTGCCGTCGGTCGCGACCACAACAACCTGGCGACCATCGGTACCGACACCCGCAGACAGGCGCTTGTCCGCCTGCACCCGCCACACCGCCGCGCCACCCTGGAAACGAGCGACATCTCCACGATGCGCTGCGGCATAGACGCTGTCGCTCCAGACCGCAGGCTGGAAACGGTAGATGCCTGCATCACCGATATCGGCACGCCACTGGCTGACGAGTTGCGCGCTCGGCTGGAGACTGACGAGCGGCGCGGGCTTTGCTGCCGAACTCGCAAAGGGATTGAGCGAAGAGCAGCCGGTGGCGAAGACCACTGCGGCGATGAGCGGAACAACACGCAGCGAAGACAGCTTCATCGATCAGACTCCAAGGGATTCAAGCTTGACACGCACGACCTCGCGCAGCGTGACGGCTTCGTCACCGTCGCCGGCAAGTGCGTCAATCGCGCCCTGATAGGCGGCACGGGCCTCGACCAGCTTGCCCTGCGCGGCCAGGATGTCACCGCGCAGGTCATCGAAGCGGGCCTTGTAGGCCGCTGACGGTGCCGGCTGCAGGCGGGCAAGCGCGGCTTCCAGTTCCCCCTGTTGCAGCAGCACGGCCGCCAGTCGAAGGCGCGCGAGATCGCGCAGCGCAGGGTCCTTGCCCTTGTCCGCCGCCCACTCGAGAGGCGCGCGGGCATTGACCAGGTCGCCCGCTTCGAACTGCAGCGCGGCAGACAACAGGGCGCCCAGCTGCGCGCTCACCGTCCCCGGATACTCGCCGATCAAGCGCCCCGCAGCCTCACGCGCCTTGTGCGCATCCTGCTGCTCGGCAGCCTGCTGCACGGCGTAGTAAAGCCCGCCGGCGGCAACTGCACTGCGGTTCTGGTACCACTGCCAGCCCTGCCAGCCGACCGAAGCCACCGCGGCAGCTACGGCAAGGGCGACGACCAGATTGCCGTACTGCGCCCACCACGCCTTGAGCTCGGAAATCTGCTCCTGCTCTTCAAGATCGTATACCGCCATCATTGACCCTCTTGTACTGATTCGTCGGAATACAGCAGCGCCGCCATCGCCTCGGGCAGGGCCTCGAGGCTGACACGCAATTGCACACCACCACCGCGCAGCGGCTTGAGGCCAACCTCGCCTGCGGCAGCCTCCTCTTCGCCGATGACCACCGCGACCGGCGCTGCGCTGGCATCGGCCTTCTTCATCTGCGACTTGAAGCTGCCGCCGCCACAATGCATGAGCGCCGCAAAACCATGCTCGCGCAAGGATTCGGCCGCCCGCATCGCCAGGCGCTGCGCAGCCTCGCCGACACTGACGACATAGGCGTCGGGCGCAGCACGCTCGCTCTCGCCACCGCAGGCCTGCCATAGCAGCAACAGGCGCTCGATGCCGATGGCGAAGCCAGCCGCAGGCTGCGGCTTGGCGCCGAGTTGCGCAAACAGACCATCATACCGTCCGCCGGCGCAGATCGTGCCCTGCGCGCCCAACCGCGTGGTCACCCACTCGAAGACGGTGCGGTTGTAGTAGTCCAGCCCGCGCACCAGGCGATGGTTGATGCGGAACGGGATACCTGCATCCTTGAGGAAGACCTGAACAGCCTCGAAGTGCGCCTTGGATTCATCACCCAGGTAGTCGGCAAGCCTGGGCGCGCCCTCGACGATGGCCTGCAGTTCAGGGTTCTTGGTGTCGAGGATGCGCAGCGGATTGGTGTGCAGGCGGCGCTTGCCATCCTCGTCGAGCTTGTCCTGATGCTGCTCGAGATAGGCAATGAGTGCCGCGCGGTGCTGCGCGCGCTCTTCGGGAGCGCCGAGCGAATTGATCTCGAGCGCGACATCCTCGAGGCCGAGGTCGTCCCACAGGCGAGCGCACATCAGGATCAACTCGGCATCGGTGTCGGCACCGGCGAAACCCAGCGCTTCGACGCCGATCTGGTGGAACTGGCGGTAGCGCCCCTTCTGCGGACGCTCGTGACGGAACATCGGGCCGTAGTAATAGAGACGCTGCGGGCCGCCCGCGGCGATCAGGCTGTGCTGGATGGCCGCACGCACGCAGGACGCCGTACCCTCGGGGCGCAGTGTCAGGTGCTCGCCGTTCAGGGCGTCCTCGAAGGAGTACATCTCCTTTTCGACGATATCGGTGACCTCGCCGATCGCGCGCTTGAACAGCGGTGTCGGCTCGACCAGCGGCATGCGGATGGGCCGGTAGCCGTAGCTCTGCAGCCAGTCGCGCACGATGTTCTCGAAGTACTCCCAGGTTTCGGCGTCGTCGGGCAGGATGTCGTTCATCCCGCGCACGGCCTGCAAGGTCTGGCTCATGAATGCGTGGTCTTTGCGTTATTGCGTTGTTGCGCTTTTGCGCGCTCGTTATGGTTTGCGGCTGAGGCTGGCGGCCCGGCCGGGCGCCTTTCAGCCGCCCTTCCTGACGTATTTCGTGGCCACGTATTCGTCGACGATGGCCTTGAACTCGGCGCCGATGTTGTCACCGCGCAGGGTCACCACCTTCTCGCCGTCGACATACACCGGTGCAGCCGGGGTTTCGCCCGTGCCGGGCAGGGAAATGCCGATGTTGGCATGCTTGCTCTCGCCCGGACCATTCACCACGCAGCCCATCACCGCCAGCGTCATGTTCTCGACCCCGTCGTACTGCTCGCGCCAGACCGGCATCTGCGCACGCACGTAGTCCTGGATGCCCGAGGCGAGTTCCTGGAAGAACGTGCTGGTGGTACGTCCGCACCCCGGGCACGCGGTGACCATGGGGGTGAACGCGCGCAGCCCCATGGTCTGCAGGATCTCCTGCGCGACCACGACCTCCTGCGTGCGACTGCCGCCTGGCTCGGGAGTGAGCGAGATGCGGATGGTGTCGCCGATGCCCTCCTGCAGCAGTACCGCGAGCGCGGCCGTGGAGCCCACGATACCCTTGCTGCCCATGCCGGCCTCGGTCAGGCCCAGGTGCAGGGCGTAGTCGCTGCGCCGCGCCAGTTCGCGATACACCGCGATCAGATCCTGCACGCTCGAAACCTTGGCCGACAGGATGATGCGCTCGCGCCCCAGGCCGTACTCCTCGGCCTTGGCAGCGGATTCCAGCGCGGAGACCACGAGCGCCTCGCGCATCACGGCTCCCGCGTCGCGCGGCTCGGCGCGACTGGCATTCTCATCCATGATGCGCGCGAGCACGGATTGGTCGAGACTGCCCCAGTTGACACCGATGCGTACCGGCTTGTCGTAGCGGCAGGCGAGCTCCACGATCGCAGCGAACTGAGGGTCACGCTTGCTGCCCGCGCCCACGTTGCCGGGGTTGATGCGGAACTTCGCGAGCGCCTCGGCGCAAGCCGGAAAATCGGTGAGGAGCTTGTGACCGTTGTAATGGAAGTCGCCAACGAGCGGCACATCCATGTTCAGTGCCAGCAGGCGGTCGCGGATATGCGGCACGGCCTTCGCGGCGGCCTCGTTGTTGACCGTGATACGCACGATCTCCGATCCCGCGCGTGCGAGCTCGGCGACCTGCATCGCCGTGGCGAGCACATCAGCAGTATCGGTATTGGTCATCGACTGCACGACGACCGGTGCGTCGCCACCGACTCGGACCTTGCCGACAATGACCTGGCGCGTATTGTGGCGAGCCAGCGGGCAGGCGGGAATGGGCATCTGTTCTTGATTCATGACTGGGAAAGCACTCAACGCAAGGTCAGACGGGCAACCGAGCCACGGACATGCTTCGCGAGGTCGACCGGCTGACCATCGAACTCGAGATTGACGCTGCTGGCATTGCCAACGACCAAGACGAACGGGGGCGTACCCTGGACCGTACGCGAACTGCCCGCACGATTGGTGCCCGAATGCAGGATGCTGCCGGAAGCGTCACGCACCTCGACCCAGGAGTCCGCACCGAAGCGGAACACCAGTTGCCTGCCCGCGCCGTCAGCTGCGGCCTCGGGCGCGGCTGCCTGCGCGGGCGCCGCCTCGGCCTGGACGCTGCCATCACCGCCCGCAGCGTCAGTGCCTGCCGTCGGTTCGCTGACGGCGGCAGGCGCCGCACTATCCTCCGAGCCACCATTCGCCTCGGCAGCCGCAGCCTCCTCGGCTGCCGGAGGCTCTACCGCAGGCGGACTGATTGGCTGCATCGGCGCCTGGACAAATGCAGGGACCGCCTCGCTGGTGTCGTCGCCAGCGGAGGTCGCCGGCTCGGTCTGGAACCAGTCGAAATACCAGCCTGCCAGAACGAGCGCGACCAGCACCACCACGACAGCGCCAAGCGGAAAGCTCGCACGCCGCGAACCGGATCCACTCGGCAGGTCGCCATCGGCGTTGCTAATGGGCGCAAGGTCGGGCGAGCCGGCAACCGAAGCGTGCTGCAAGCTGTCGAGCAGGGGCACGGCATCCACGCCCACGTAGCGCGCGTAATTGCGGATGAAGCCGCGCACGAAGGCCATGCCGGGCAGCGCAGCGAAGTCGTCACGTTCGAGGGCTTCGATCTGCCGCGGGCGCAGCTTGAGGGCAAAGGCGACCTCGTGCACCGACTCACCCCGTGCTTCGCGCGCACGGCGCAGCCGCGTGCCCGCAGACGCTGCCGCCTCGGCTGCGGCATCGGGCCGAACGGATTGATCTGGCTGCTGGCTGCTCACTCGTACTGTCCTTGGATCATCAGTTGATACTCACTGGAATTGCCGAAGCGGCTGCCCAGTTGCGAGGCATAGCTCGCCTCGGCATCTCGATTGCCGAGCCGGCGCTCGGTGCGCAGACCGAGCCAGGCCGACGCGGCGGTCGGCCCCTGCTGCTGGTGCAGCCGGATCAGATGCGTACGCGCCTGCTCCAGCCGTCCGCCGCGATAGGCAATATCGGCGAGGTGGAAAAGCGCGAGGCCGTTCTGTGGGTCGACCTGCAGTGCACGCTGGAACTGCAGCTCGGCGCCGGCATCGTCCTTGCGCCGCAGCTCGCACAGGCCCGCGTTCGTCAGCGGCCGGCCGGGGTAGCGGTAATACGGGTTGCGCGCAGCCATCGCGAGCCGCTCGAGCCCCTCGCTTTCCTTGCACTGCAGGCACAGGAACCAACCATAGCTATTGTTGAAATCCGGATCTCCCGGCGCTATGCGCAGGGCGCGCTCGAAGTTGTCCCGCGCCGCCGCCAGCTCATCGACCAGCATGTAGGCGAGGCCCAGCAGGTGGAAGGCCGGGGCATAGTTGGGGCTGTCCTGAAGTGCGATCCTGGCTTCGTCGAGCGCAACGTCGTAGCGCCCGACCTCGAAGTACGCCATGCCCAACTCGACATGGACATGAGCCCGCGCTTCCTCGGGTGTAGCCGGCGTAACGTCCGACAGCGGCCGGCTCGCGGCCGCGGAATCTAACGCCGAGCCGCCAGGGACCGTCGCACACCCGGCCAGCAGCGCAGCCGCCACTGCTGCGGCAGTTAGCAGCGGACGATGTCTCATCTTCGTTCCTCCGTGATCTGCGTCAGACGCACCGTGCGCCGAGTTCTGTCCTGGACCTGGCCTGCGAGCTGGCCACAGGCCGCATCAACATCGTCGCCGCGCGTCTTGCGCGTGGTGGTGACGATGCCAGCGTCAATCAGGATACCGGCAAAACGGCGGATACGTTCCGCCGGCGAGCGCTCGAAGCCCGAGTTCGGGAATGGATTGAAGGGAATCAAATTGAACTTGCACGGTGTGTCACGCACGAGTGCAAGGAGCTCGCGCGCATGCGCATCGCTGTCATTGACGCCGTCGAGCATCACGTACTCGAAGGTCACGAAGTCGCGCGGCGCACGCTCGAGGTAGCGCTGACAGGCAGCCATCAGCTCGCGCAGCGGGTATTTCTGGTTGATCGGGACGAGACGGTCGCGCAATGCGTCATTGGATGCGTGCAGCGACACCGCGAGCGCCACCGGGCACTCCTCGCGCAAGCGGTCCATGGCCGGCACGATGCCCGATGTCGACACCGTAACGCGGCGGCGCGACAAGCCGTAGGCGTGATCGTCGAGCATCAGGCGCAACGCGGTGACGACATTATCGAAGTTGGCCAGCGGCTCGCCCATGCCCATCATCACCACATTGCTGATGATGCGACCATTGTCCTTGTCACCGGCTTCGAGCTCCTGCACGGACTCACTCGCATCGGCCCTGGCGGCGCCCAGCAGCTTGTTGGCCAGCCACAGCTGGCCAACGATTTCCGCCGCACTCAGGTTGCGGTTGAATCCCTGTTTGCCGGTTGAGCAGAACGCGCAATCGAGCGCGCAGCCCGCTTGCGACGACACGCACAGCGTGCCGCGGTTGGTCTCGGGGATGAACACGGTCTCGACCGCATTGGCGTTGCCAACGTCGAGCAGCCACTTGCGCGTGCCGTCGGCCGAGATCGAATCGCGCACCGGTACCGGCGGGCGGATCGTAGCGATCTCCTTGAGCTTGGCGCGCAGGGACTTGGCGACGTCGGTCATCGCATCGAAGTCGTCGCAACCCTCGCGATGCATCCAGCGCATCACCTGACGGGCGCGAAAAGGCTTCTCGCCCAGCCCGGCGAACCAGGCGACGAGGCCATCGACATCGAAGTCAAGCAGATTGACCGGCTTGGAAGTGCTCATGCCTGAAACCACACCTTATGGCAGCAGCGGCCTCAAATCGCAGACCGCCCGTAATGCAAACGGCCCGCACACGCCGCATGCGGTGCGGGACGCACCGCGAAGCGTGCGCGACGGGCCGTTGGTACGGACCGCTCAGCGCGAGTAAACGTTCATGCCCGGGAAGAAGAAAGCCACTTCCACGGCAGCCGTCTCGGGGGCGTCGGAGCCGTGCACGGCATTGGCGTCGATCGAATCGGCGAAATCTGCGCGGATGGTGCCCTTGTCGGCCTTCTTCGGGTCGGTGGCGCCCATCAGCTCACGGTTCTTGGCGATGGCGTTCTCACCCTCGAGGCACTGGATCATCACCGGGCCGGAGGTCATGAAGGACACCAGATCCTTGAAGAAGGGACGCTCCTTGTGCACGGCGTAGAACTGGCCGGCTTCCTGCTCGGACAGGTGCACCATCTTGGCGGCGATGATCTTGAGACCGGCCGCTTCGAAGCGGGCGTAGATCTGGCCAATCACGTTCTTGGCGACGGCGTCGGGCTTGATGATGGACAGGGTGCGTTCGATTGCCATGGATAACTCCGGGACTGTGCTTGGTTAAAGCGGAAAGTTTGGAAAAAGCGCAAGATTTTAGCAGGTTTCGTGTGACACCGATGCGTCCGGCGAGTGCCGCGGTGACAGCGGCTGCGCAGACAGCACCATCGACACCGCTGATCAGTGCCCCGAAGAATCGAAGCCCGTCTCACGATGAATCGCACGGATCAGCTCGCTGCCAATGCGCCCCTCCATCGTCCTGTGCACAGGGATCAACGCCCTCTTGAACGCCGCCTTCTCCTGCGCGCTCGGCTCGTAGATCTCGGTCGTGCCGGCGGCGCGTACAGCCTCGAGCGCCCTGTCGTTCTCTTCCTTGGCGATACGGTTGGCGTAAGCGGTCGATTCGGCCATGGCACGCTCCAACCGAACCCGGACATCGGCCGGCAGGCGGTCCCAGAAGCGCTTGTTGGCGATCACCGCATAGCCCAGATAGCCATGCTCGGTCAGGGTCACATGCTTCTGCACTTCGTGCATGTTCTGGGTGAAGAGATTCGAGTGCGGATTCTCCGTGCCATCCACCACGCCTGCACGCAAGGCCGGATAGACCTCCGAAAAAGCCATCGCCATCGGTAGTGCTCCGAGCGCACGCATCTGTTCGTCGAGCACCTTGGACGACTGGATCCGCATCGTCTTGCCACGCAGGTCCTCAGGGCGGCGAATCGGCGAGTTGGCGGAGAATGACTTGAAGCCGTTGTCCCAGAACGCCAGCCCCTTGATCCCCCGCGCCTCGAGCCGGGACAGCAGTTGCTGGCCCAGCGGCCCCTGAGTGACCTTGTTCAAGGCCTCATAGCCGTCAAAAATGTAAGGCAGGTCGAACACCTCGAATTCGCGCATTCCGAGCTGACCGAACTTCGCCAGCGACGGCGCCAGCAGCTGGACCGCGCCAAGCTGAAGCGCCTCCATTTCCTCCTTGTCCTTGTACAGACTGCTGTTGGCATGGACCTCAACGATGACCGCTCCCTCGGTGTAGCGCTCGGCGAGCTCCTTGAACTTCTCAGCGGCCTTGCCCTTGGGCGTGTCCGCAGCCACAACGTGGCTGAAGCGGATGACGACGGGATCCGCAGCCGAAACTGCGGCCGACAATCCGAACGCAAGCACGCCAAGTAAAACTGCACGCAAACCCATCTCACCTCCTCCATTCGCACACCCGGACGCGTCGAGCAGTACAAGCAGGTCGTGCACCTGATCCGATCCGCGTGGACACTTCGTACCGGACATCCACTTCTTGCACCGCCTTGCCGCCTGCTATTGTGGGAGCCTGACACCGCGCCGCCGCGCCTTTCCTGCTGCACCGCACCCAGCCCGATGACTCAAGCGCCCTCAACTCGACACACCCCCAGCATTGAAACCGTCGCACGCAGGCGGTGGATGCAGCAGCTGCCCTACCTCACGCTGGGCCTGTTCGTGGTTGCGATCGCCGCGCTTGTCTGGCTCACCCGCGCCCACGACACCGACGAACAGCGCACCACACTGATCAACGACGTGCTGTGGATGGAACAGAACCTGCGCTTCCATCTCGACCGCAACGAAATCCACCTGCAGCAGATCGGCCCCGAGCTGTTTGCCGGACAGACACTGGGAGCACCCACCGAAGCCCGCCTGTCCAGCCTGCTGAACCAGGAGCGCGGCCTGGTGCAGATCATCTGGGTGCGCGCCGACGGACGTATCGCAGGCGCCCTGCCACCCACACCGCGGCCTCACGCTGGCGACGAGGGCTCCGCCGGGGTTCCCGGCGAGCCCAGCCTGAAGCTCGCGCGCGCACTCGGCCGACCGGTCTACGGCCCCACCTACCCCACCACGAACGGCGCCCACCATTTCGAGGTTCATGTACCGGTGTGGTCCAACGAAGCGCTGCTGGGCGTTGTCGTCGGAGTATATTCGCTCTCCGATCTGGTGGTGCGCGAACTGCCCTGGTGGTTCTCCGAACGCTATCGCGTCGCGGTGCTCGACGCCGACGACCGTGAGATCGCGGCCAAGTCGAAGGTCGCACCCGTGTCCGCATGGCTGGCCTACACCATGCCCTTCGACCCACCCGGCCACGGCCTCACCCTGCAGATCACCGCCTACAAGTACGAAACGCGCTGGATCCCGCTGCTCCTCGGCGCCTCGCTGGTCCTGCTGGCCGGCATCATC
Source organism: Thauera sp. 27 (assembly GCF_000310125.2). Lineage (NCBI taxonomy): Bacteria > Pseudomonadati > Pseudomonadota > Betaproteobacteria > Rhodocyclales > Zoogloeaceae > Thauera > Thauera sp. 27. The sequence goes on along the minus strand of NZ_AMXB01000045.1, from coordinate 12,464 downwards.
ATCTGGAGCGTGATCCAGTTGCGGCGCGAGCTGGCAAGGCGTCAGCAGGCCGAAGCCGCATTGCGTGCCGAATCGGCCTTCCGCAAGGCCATGGAGGACTCGCTGATCACCGGCATGCGCGCCCGCGACCTCGACGGCCGCCTCACCTACGTGAACTCCGCCTTCTGCCGCATGACCGGCTATGAAGCCGACGAACTGGTCGGCCTGAAACCCCCCATGCCCTATTGGGATCCGGAGCACCTCGAGGAGACCTTCGAGCTGCACCGCGAGATCATGTCCGGGGGGAGCTCACCACAGGGCACCGAGGTGCGCCTGCGACGCAAGAACGGGGACATCCTCGATGCGCTGGTACTCGAGGCCCCGCTCATCGACCCGCAGGGGCGCCACGCAGGCTGGATGGGCTCGGTGCTCGACATCACCGAGCAGAAGCGCACACTCGAGCATGCGCGCCAGCAGGAAGAGCGGCTGCAGCAGAGTTCGCGCCTGATCACCATGGGCGAAATGGCCTCGACCCTTGCCCACGAGCTCAACCAGCCGCTGGCGGCCATCGCCAGCTACAACTCGGGCTGTATCAACCGCCTCGAAAGCGGCCAACTGGACCGCGACGAACTGCGCGACATCCACGAACGCATCGCCCGCCAGGCACGCCGAGCCGGCGACATCATCCGCCGCGTGCATGATTTCGTGCGCCGCTCCGAACCCCGGCTCGAAGCGCTTGATCTCAACGCCGTGATCCGCGACGCGGTCGCCCTGATCGAGGCCGACGCGCGCAAACGCGGCACCCAGATTGCAAGCTCGCTTGCGCGCAAGCTCCCGCCGGTGGCCGCCGACGCGGTGATGATCGAACAGATCGTCATCAACCTCGTACGCAATGCCATGGACGCCATGCACGACACCCCCGCCGTACAGCGCCAGGCGCTGATCAGCACGGCCCTCAAGGACCGCCAGGTCATCATCTCGGTCGCCGATCGCGGCACCGGCATCGACGCAGCGACGGCGGCACGGCTGTTCGAGCCCTTCTTCACCACCAAGAACGCCGGCATGGGCATGGGGCTCAACATCTGCCGCTCGATCGCCGAACTGCATCACGGCCGCCTGACTTTCGAAGCACGCCCCGGGGGCGGTACCATCTTCACCCTGTCGCTTCCCGTGGAACCCGATCCAGCATGAGCACTGCCTGCACCCACATCATCGATGACGACGAGGCCATCCGGGACGCCCTGCAATGGCTGTTCAAGACACGGGGCGTCGCCTGCCGGACCTGGGCAAGCGGCGAGGACTTCCTCGAAGCGTGGAGTCCGCAGTGGCGCGGATGCATTGTGCTCGACATCCGCATGGCAGGAATGAGCGGCCTGGAGTGCTTCGACACCCTGCTTGCGCGCGGCTGCGAACTGCCAGTGATCTTCATCACCGGCCATGGCGACGTGCCGATGGCGGTCGCTGCGCTCAAGAAGGGTGCGTTCCACTTCATCGAGAAGCCCTTCAACGACCACGACCTGGTCAGTCTCGTGGAGACGGCGCTCGCCGCTGACGCAGAACGCCAGCGCGCCGCAGCCAGCCGCGAGACCATCGAAGCACGACTTGCAACGCTGACCTGCCGCGAACGCGAGGTCATGGACCTGATCCTGGAGGGCAAGTACAACAAGGTCATCGCCGATGAGCTGTCGATCTCGATGCGCACCGTGGAAGCCCACCGCTCGCGCATTTTCGACAAGATGGACGTCCGCTCAGCCGTCGAACTGGCTCAGATGCTCACGACCCTGCGCAGCTGAGCCAGCCCCGGCCCAGGCGCCGGTCCGCGCGCCCGGCTCCCAGCACGGCATCACGCCGGCCTCGTCAGGCGCACAGGCATGACTGCAGGCGATGCCGATGCCGGCCACCCACACCGGCGCGTCATCGGCCCATAGCACCGGCATGCGATCACGCAGCCAGGCCGGCACCCCCGCCGCCTGGCAGAGCTTGCGCAGCAGCTGGCGCGGACGCCCGGGTGCCAGCTGGAGCCGCACACCGGGCGCGCGCGCGGCCAGCACAAGTCGCTCCGCCTCCTGCAGGCGTACCCGGCTGAGGCCGACCCCGAGGCCACACTCGAATCGCACCAGGCCGCTGCCCCACGGCAGCGCGGCCTCTCCGCGCCATTCCCGCGCCTGCACAGAGACCTCCTCGACCCCCTCCAGCCACAGCACCCCGCGGTAAATGCAACACGCCCAGCCATTTCCCAAGGCCACGCGCAGCGGCCGTGCGTCTGTCGCCGTCGCCAGCTGGCGCAGGGCCTCTTCCAGGCGCCCTCGCGATGGCGCCTGCGCGCCATACTCGCGCAGGCGCCATCGCAGCAGGTTCGCCTGCCGTGGCACGCTCAGCCCAAGCACACTGCTCGCCCGCCAGATCCGCCCCCCACACTTTTGAGCGTCGAGCTCGGCCAGGTCGGCGAGCAGGCCTTCGGCCTCGGCAAAGTTGGCGCAGGCGCGCGCCAGCATCGGCACTGCGGACGGGAATGCTGCTTCCAGGCTCGGCAGCACGCGGTGGCGCAGCATATTGCGGGCGAAGCGGAGGTCGGCATTGCTCTCGTCCTCTACCCATGAGAGCGCCTCGCGCCGCGCCCACGCCAGGATGCCGGCTCGGCGCTGACCCAGCAGCGGCCGCAGACGCCCGGGACGCCCGGGCGCAGCCGCAACGGACACCGCCATCGCCGCAGCGCCCGCAACCCCCGCACCGCGCAGCAGCCGGAACAACAGGGTCTCGGCCTGATCATCCTGATGATGGCCGAACACCATCCAGTCGCACGGTACGCGATCGAGCGCGGCATGCCGTGCTGCGCGCGCCGCCGCCTCCGGACCACCGCTGTGCGCAGGATCGACCGCGACCCTGAGGACTTGGAAGGGAACGCCGAGCCTCGCGCAATGCGCCTCACACGCATCGGCCCAGGCGCTCGCATTGGGGCTCAACCCATGGTGGACATGAGCGGCCTCGAGACTGAACCCCACCTCGGGCCGAAGACGATGCAGCAGCGCCAGCAGGACAACGGAATCGACACCGCCGGACAACGCGCAGCATAGTCGCGCGCCCGCTCCGACCCCGGCACGGCGCAGGCACTGCGCGACGGCAGCAAGCATGGGCCCATTCACCTCGGGCGGAGCTTCATGGTGGCCAGCGCTCACCCCGCGCTGGAACGCGACGACACGGCGGCGCTCAGGCCGCCTTGTCCTTGAAACGACCGTAGCTCATGAGCTTGTCGTAGCGCTGGGCCACGAGCTCCGAGGGCGTGAGCGCCTCGAGTTCGCGCAGCGCATCGCCAAGCGCACGCTTGAGTGCGGTGGCCATCGCGCGCGGATCGCGGTGCGCGCCACCAACGGGCTCATTGACGACCCGGTCGACAAGGTTCAAGGCCTTGAGTCGCGCGGCGGTTATTCCCATCGTCTCGGCTGCATCAGGCGCCCTGTCGGCACTCTTCCACAGGATGGAGGCGCAGCCCTCGGGAGAAATCACCGAATAGGTCGAATACTGCAGCATCAGTACCTGATCTGCGACCGCGATCGCCAGCGCCCCACCCGAACCGCCCTCACCGATGATGGTGCTGATGATCGGCACACGCAGTTCGGCCATCAGGTAGATGCTGTGGCCGATCGCCTCGGACTGGCCGCGCTCCTCGGCACCGATGCCGGGGTAGGCGCCCGGCGTATCGACGAAGGTAAACACCGGCAGGCCGAACTTCTCGGCCAGCTTCATCAGCCGCATCGCCTTGCGGTAGCCCTCGGGACGGGGCATGCCGAAGTTGCGCGCGATCTTCTCCTTGGTGTCCCGCCCCTTCTGGTGGCCGATGACGACGCAGGACTGCCCGTTGAAACGCGCCAGGCCGCCGACGATCGCCTTGTCGTCGGCGAAGGCGCGGTCACCGTGCAACTCCTTGAAATCGGTAAAGATCAGCTCGGCGTAGTCCAGCGTATAGGGGCGCTGGGGGTGACGCGCAACCTGGGAAATCTGCCACGGCGTGAGCTTGCCATAGAGATCCTTGGTCAGCGACTGGCTCTTGGCCTCGAGGCGCCCGATCTCTTCGGAGATGTCTACAGCCGGGTCATCCTGCACGAAGCGAAGCTGGTCGATCTTCGCTTCCAGTTCGGCGATTGCCGTTTCGAAATCCAGAAAGGTGGTTTTCATCCAGCCGTTCCCAGTCAAAAAAATGTCCGCCATTGTAACGCCGCCCGGACGGCGACGCGCACCGTCTTCGCTGCGCTGCCGCATTCAGGCCGCCGAACGCATCGGGGCGGCCCCGTGATGGCGGCCGCCCCGATGCCGTGCCCCGAGCGCCTGTCGGCGCCAGGGGGTCAGTCGTTGTTGGCGAAGCCCAGCAGGTGCAGCAGGCTGGTGAAGAGATTGAAGATGGAGACGAACAGCGTCACCGTGGCCATGATGTAGTTGGTCTCGCCACCATGGATGATGTTGCTGGTCTCATACAGGATCAGGCCCGACATCAGCAGCACGAAGGCCGCGGATACGGTCAGCGACAGCGCGGGGATCGAGAAGAACACCGCCCCAAGACCGGCCAGGAAGGCGACCAGGATGCCGACCATCAGGAAACCGCCCATGAAGGAGAAGTCCTTCTTGGTCGTCACCGCGTACGCGGACAGGCCCAGGAAGATCGCCGCCGTGCCCGCCATCGCCTGCATCACGATGCTGCTGCCGTTGGGCAGCGACAGGTAGGCCGAGATGATCGGGCCGAGGGTGAAGCCCATGAAGCCGGTCAGGGCGAACACGAACACGATGCCGAGGCTGCTGTTACGGAACTTGCTCGTCAGGAAAAGCAGGCCGAAGTAACCGACCAGGGTCAGGATCAGGCCCGGGTGGGGCAAGCCCATCGCCATCGACAAGCCCGCGGTGAGCGCCGAAAAAGCCAGCGTCAACGACAGCAGCATGTAGGTGTTGCGGATGACCTTGTTGGTCGACAGGACCGACGCTTCGGAGCGCGTCATCGTCATGCGGTTTTCCATTTCGAGCATTCCTCCAGGGGAAGTTGTTGAATTGTTTTGAACGACGCCGATCAGGCAGGTACTGCGTCAAGTTGGGGCGCCACGCTGCGCACCGGCCGCTGACTGCGCCGGACACGCTGCGCGAGCACACGCGAAACACGGTCTGCAGCCTCGTCGACGGCCGCCCGCACCTCGATCTGGGTGATGGCGAACACCACGTCCGGCAGATTGCGCAGCCGCAGTTGTACCACGCATCGTTTGTCGGTGCCGCCTCGCGGCCCATTCACATCGGCCACTTTCACACGCGCCCACTGGATGTGGTCGCGGAAACGCCCGATGGCGAACTGCATCCGTCGCGTCACATAGTCACGCAGCCCGGGAGCAGCCTCGACATTGTCGCAGTGCAGATCGATACGCATATGCAGTCTCCTTCGTTCTTGTTGCGCGATTGCCGTCGGGCACCACGCCTCGACGGATACTAACGCTCAGACTCTTCGATAAAATCCTGGTTCAACTGAATCTTTATCTGGTTTTGTCGAAGTATCTTCATCCTGCACCCACGGGAGCCATCCATGCTCAACTACAAGCAACTACACCACTTCTGGACGGCTGCCCGTGCCGGTGGGATCGTCCGCGGCGCAGAACGTTCCGGGCTGGCGCCACAAACCGTATCCGGCCAGATCGCCGCACTCGAGACCGAACTCGGGGTCAATCTGTTCAAGCGGCAGGGCCGCAAGCTGGCGCTGACCGAGACGGGACGCATGGTGCTCGACTATGCAGAGGAGATCTTTCGCCTCGGCAGCGAGCTCGAGGAAGCACTGCGCAGCCGCTCGGCCGGGCGCGCCATGCCCTTCAGGGTGGGCGTTGCCGACGTGGTGCCGAAGGCCATCGCCTGGCTGCTGCTCGCGCCGTCGATGGATCTGGCCGAGCCGATGCGCATCGTGTGCCGGGAAGGCAAGTTCGACGCCCTCCTCGGCGAACTCGCCATCCACAAGCTCGACGTCGTCCTCGCCGACAGCCCGCTACCGCCAAGCATGGACGTACGCGGCTACAGCCACGCGCTCGGCACCTCGACCATCGGCCTGTACGCCACCCCCACACTGGCAGACGCACTGCAAGGCAGCTTCCCGGCATGCCTCGACGGCGCCCCGCTCCTGCTCCCGGGGGCCGAAGCGAGCGTGCGCACGCCGCTGCTGCGCTGGCTGGAAACCGAACGGCTAAGGCCGCGCATCGTCGGCGAATTCGACGACAGCGCCCTGATGCGTGCATTCGCGGAAGCAGGCGCCGGACTGTTCCCGAGCGCATCGCTGGTCGGCGAGCAGTTGTGTCGGCAGGCGGGCATGGTGCATCTGGGAGACGCAAGGGGTGTGACCGAAACCTATTACGCGATCTCGGTCGAACGCAGGCTGACACACCCCGCCGTGCGCGCGATCAGCGAAGGAGCCGCGCGTCATCAGCTCGGCGGCTCCACCGCGGACTGATTTGATTTTCGCTCGCAGCCCGTACAGAATCGCGGGCTTGCCAAGGCTTCCGGACGGCGTTGGCGATGGAACGGAATGAGGGAATCGTAGGAATGGCGCGCTTGTGGCCGGGTGGGCCGACAAGTGGCCGGCAGGGCATGGCCGCCGCGGATCGGGCGTCTTGAAACGCTGACGCCGATCGTCATGGTGCCGGGAGTGGGACTCGAACCCACACACCTTGCGGCGGCGGATTTTGAATCCGCTGCGTCTACCGATTCCGCCATCCCGGCCAGGGACGCGCATTATGTCCGAACAATCCTCACCCCGGCAAGCACGCTGCTGACCGGTGCATCACGCGACGACGGCAACACGGCAAGTGAAAGCCGCCGACGTGGCACCAACCGCAACAGATCCTGGCTTCAAGAATCCATCATGCCCCTGACTCTCAGCGATTTCGATTACATCCTTCCCGCGGAACTGATCGCGCAAGCTCCCCTTGCAGAGCGCAGCGCCAGCCGCCTGCTTGTGCTCACCCCCGAGGCAGGCTCGGCGCCGGTGCTCGCCGACGCCTGCTTCACCAACCTGCCGGACCTCGTTCGCCCTGGCGACCTGCTCGTCTTCAACGACACCCGCGTCATCCACGCTCGCCTGCACGGGGTCAAGGACAGCGGCGGGCAGGTCGAGGTCCTGATCGAACGCGCGGTCGGCCAGCACGAAGCACTCGCGCAGGTGCGTGCAAGCAAGTCGCCCAAGACAGGCGCCCGGCTGCATCTCGCCGACGCCTTCGATGTCGAGGTACTTGGTCGTGTCGGCGAATTCTTCCACCTGCGCTTTCCCGCCGGCGAAGACCTCTTCGAATTACTCGAGCGCCATGGCAAGCTCCCCTTGCCGCCCTACATCCAGCGCGCCGCCGGCGACGCCGATGAAAGCCGCTACCAGACGGTCTATGCGCGCGACCCGGGGTCAGTCGCCGCACCCACGGCCGGACTCCATTTCGATCAGGCCTTGCTCGACCGCCTTGTCGAGCGCGGCGTGCGCTGCGCCTGGCTGACCCTGCACGTCGGCGCCGGCACCTTCCAGCCGGTTCGTGTCGACGACCTCGGCGAGCACCGTATGCACCGCGAGCGCTACGTGATCCCTCAGGAAACCGTGGACGCCATCGCCGCAACCCGCGCCGCCGGCGGACGCGTCATCGCGGTCGGCACCACCAGCATGCGCGCACTCGAGGCCGCTGCGCAGGAAGGCGCCCTCGAGGCCGGCAGCGGCGAGACCGAAATCTTCATCCTGCCCGGCTTTCGCTTCCAGGTGATCGATGCGCTCATCACCAACTTCCACCTGCCCAAGTCCACCCTGATGATGCTGGTGTCGGCCTTCGCCGGCATGGACAGCATCCGCCGCGCCTACGCCCACGCCGTCGCCCAGCGCTACCGCTTCTTCAGCTACGGCGACGCGATGTTCATCACCCGCCGCAACGAAGCCGAGAACGACAAGCTCAACAATGCAATTTGAACTCCTCACCACCGACGGCGGCGCCCGCCGCGGCCGCCTTACCCTTGCCCACGGCACGGTCGAGACACCGGTCTTCATGCCCGTCGGCACTTACGGCACGGTCAAGGCGATGACGCCGGCCATGCTCGCTGACATCGGCGCGCAGATCTGCCTGGGCAACACCTTCCACCTCTGGCTGCGCCCGGGCCTGGACATCGTCGCCGCGCACCAAGGCCTGCACCGCTTCATGGCCTGGGACAAGCCCATCCTCACCGATTCGGGCGGCTTCCAGGTGTTCAGCCTGGGCGCACTGCGCAAGATCACCGAGGAAGGGGTCAAGTTCGCCAGCCCGATCGACGGCGCAAAGCTGTTCCTGACACCCGAGATCTCGATGCAGATCCAGACCGTGCTCAACTCGGACATCGTGATGATCTTCGACGAATGCACGCCCTACCCCGCCACTCGCGACGAGGCGGCGAAGTCGATGCGCCTGTCGCAGCGCTGGGCGAAGCGCTCGCGCGACGAGTTCGACCGCCTGGGCAACACCAACGCGTTGTTCGGCATCGTCCAGGGCGGCATGTACGAAGACCTCCGCGACGAGTCGCAGGGCGCACTCGAAGACATCGGCTTTCACGGCTTCGCCATCGGTGGCCTGTCGGTGGGCGAACCCAAGGACGACATGGCGCGCATCCTCGCCCACACCGCACCGCGCCTGCCGCAGGGCAAGCCGCGCTACCTCATGGGCGTGGGCACGCCAGAGGACATCGTCGACGGCGTGATCGCCGGCATCGACATGTTCGACTGCGTGATGCCCACCCGCAACGCCCGCAACGGCTGGCTGTTCACCCGCTACGGCGACATCAAGATCAAGAACGCCGTTCACAAGGCCGACACCCGGCCGCTCGACCCCTCGTGCGATTGCTACACCTGCCGTAACTTCAGCCGCGCCTACCTGCACCATCTGCACCGCACCGGCGAGATCCTCGGCAGCATGCTCAACACGGTACACAACCTGCGCTACTACCAGACCCTGACCGCCGAGTTGCGCGATTCGATCGCTGCGGGCGAGCTGGACGCCTACGTGCGACGCTTCCGCGCCGAACGCGCCACCGGTACGCAGTGAAGGAACCACCCGCCCTGCGGAGGCATCTGATCCACCCGGGCGCTCGCCCCGCTGCTGTTATAATCGAGCGCTTTTTTGCCAATCTGGAGTTATCAACGTGCTGATTTCCAATGCCTATGCCCAAGCTGCGGGCGGCGACCCCAGCGGCGGCCTGATGGGCCTGCTGCCCCTGATCCTGATGTTCGTGGTGCTGTGGTTCCTGATGATCCGCCCGCAGATGAAGCGCGCGAAGGAACACAAGGCCATGGTCGAAGCCCTCGCCAAGGGCGACGAGGTGGTGACCGGCGGCGGCATCGCCGGCCGCGTGACCGAAGTCGGCGACAGCTTCGTGCAGCTCGAGATCGCCAACAACACCGTGGTCGCCGTGCAGAAGCAGGCCGTCGCCACCGTGCTGCCCAAGGGCACGCTGAAGTCGCTGTAAGCCTTGCACGCGCCGGCCGGCACCCAGCCCGCCGGCGCGTTTCGCATCACCCCATCCGCTGCACGATGTGCAGCCCGCTTCGCGGCCCCGCCGGTGCCCCGCACCGCGAACAACCGCAACGCCCCCCACACCTCTCCCGACGACGATGAACCGCTACCCCCTCTGGAAGAACGCCCTGATCGTCCTCGTGCTGCTCTGGGGCCTGCTCTACACCCTGCCCAACTTCTATGGTGAAGTCCCGGCGGTGCAGGTCTCGAGCGCCAAGGCCACGCTCAAGCTCGACCCGGCAAGCACCACCGACCGCCTCAACAGCGCCCTGCGCGAGGCCGGTCTGGCCCACACCGGGATCTTCTCGGACGCCACCAGCGTGCGTGCCCGCTTTGCCGACACCGAGCAGCAGCTGCGCGCCAAGGACGTGATCGAGCAGGTCTTCAACCCCGACCCGGCCGACCCCGCCTATGTCGTCGCGCTCAACCTGCTGTCGGCCTCGCCCAACTGGCTGACCTCGATCAAGGCCCTGCCGATGTACCTCGGCCTCGACCTGCGCGGCGGGGTGCACTTCCTGCTCGAGGTGGACATGCCGGGTGCGCTCGTCAAGCGCCTGGACTCGACCACGGGCGACCTGCGCACCCTGATGCGCGACAAGAGCGTGCGCCACGCCGGCATCACCCGCGAGGGCAACACCGTCGTCATCCGCTTCCGTGACGCCGAACAGCGCGAGGCGGGCCGCCGCGCCATCCAGGACGCCACCAACGACCTGCAGCTCGCCGACCGCGACGACGCCGCCGACGACCTCAAGCTCGTCGCCACGCTGACCGCGCAGGCGCAGCAGACGATGCGCGACTTCGCCATCAAGCAGAACATCACCACCCTGCACAACCGCATCAACGAGCTCGGCGTCGCCGAGCCGGTGATCCAGCAACAGGGCGCCGAGCGCATCGTGGTACAGCTGCCCGGCGTGCAGGACGTGGCCAAGGCCAAGGACATCCTCGGCCGCACCGCCACGCTCGAGGTGCGCATGGTCGATGACACCCCGGGTGCCGTCGAGCAGGCCCTGGCGGGCAACGTGCCCTTCGGCACCGAACTCTACACCGAGCGCGGCGGCGCCCCGCTGCTGGTCAGCCGCCAGGTGGTGCTGACCGGCGACCGCCTCACCGACGCCCAGCCCGGCTTCGACGGCCAGACCAACGAGCCTGCGGTGCACCTGACGCTGGACGCCGCTGGCGCCCGCATCTTCCGCGACGTCACGCGCGAGAGCGTCGGCAAGCGCATGGCCATCCTGCTGTTCGAGAAGGGCAAGGGCGAGGTCGTCACTGCGCCGGTGATCCGCAGCGAGATCGGCGGAGGGCGCGTACAGATCTCGGGCCGCATGACCACGGCCGAAGCCAACGACGTCGCCCTGCTGCTGCGCGCCGGCAGTCTGGCAGCGCCGATGGAGATCATCGAGGAGCGCACCGTCGGCCCCAGCCTGGGCGCCGAGAACATCACCAAGGGCTCCAACTCGGTGATCTGGGGCTTCCTCGCCATCGCCGTGTTCATGATCGCGTACTACACCCTGTTCGGCCTGGTGTCGGTAATCGCGCTCACCTTCAACCTCGTGCTGCTGATCGCGCTGCTGTCGCTGCTTCAGGCTACGCTGACCCTGCCCGGCATCGCCGCCATGGCGCTGACCCTGGGCATGGCGATCGATGCCAACGTGCTGATCAACGAACGCATCCGCGAGGAACTGCGCAACGGTGCCAGCCCGCAAGCGGCGATCTCGGCCGGCTACGACCGCGCCTTCGACACCATCCTGGACGCCAACATCACCACCCTGATCGCAGGTATCGCACTGCTGGTGTTCGGCTCCGGCCCGGTGCGCGGCTTCGCCGTGGTGCACTGCCTGGGCATCCTGACCTCGATGTTCAGCGCCATCCTGGTGTCGCGCATGATCATCAACTTCATCTACGGCCGCCAGCGCAAGATCGCCAAGCTGCATCTGGGCCAGTCGGCGAACTAAGGGACAAGGGCAGACAAGACCATGGAATTCTTCCGTCAGCGAACCGACATCCCCTTCATGCGCCATGCGCTGAAGTTCAACCTTTTCTCCAGCCTCGCCTTCGTGCTCGCGGTGTTCTTCATCGTGCTGCGCGGGCTCAACCTGTCGGTGGAATTTACCGGCGGCACGCTGATCGAGGTCGGCTACGCCGAGCCGCCGCGCATCGAGGACATCCGCCAGGCGCTCGCGCGCGACGGCTACCCCGATGCGCAGGTGCAGAACTTCGGCAGTGCGCGCGAGATCCTGATCCGCATGCCCAACCGCGAGGACCTCGACACCAGCCGCATCTCCGAGCGGGTCATGGCCACGCTGCAAGCCACCGAAGGCCCCCAGCCCGAACTGCGCCGGGTGGAATTCGTCGGCCCGCAGGTCGGCAAGGAACTGGCCACCGATGGCGCAATGGCGCTGCTGCTGGTGATCATCGGCATCGTGATCTACCTGGCGATGCGCTTCGAGTGGCGCTTCGCCGTGTCCGCGATCATCGCCAACCTTCACGACGTGATCATCATCGTCGGCTTCTTCGCCTTCTTCCAGTGGGAATTCTCGCTGCCAGTGCTGGCAGCGGTGCTGGCGGTGCTGGGCTATTCGGTAAACGAATCGGTGGTGGTGTTCGACCGCGTGCGCGAGACCTTCAAGAAGAAGCGTGCCATGGACACGCCGGCGGTGCTGGACCATGCGATCACGGCGATGATCTCGCGCACCGTGATCACCCACGGCAGTACCTTGATGATGGTGGTGTCGATGCTGATCTTCGGCGGCGAGACGCTGTATTACTTCGCACTCGCCCTGACCATCGGGATCTGCTTCGGCATCTACTCGTCGATCTTCGTCGCCAGCCCGCTGGTGATGTGGCTGGGGGTGTCGCGCGAGCAGTTCATCAAGCCGAAGAAGGAGAAGGAAGAGGCGGTGGTCTGAGCCCGCGGTCTTCCGGATACGAGAAAGGCGCCTGCGGGCGCCTTTCTCGTATCCGGAA
>NZ_AMXB01000044.1:0-36094 GCF_000310125.2 Thauera sp. 27 | reverse complement strand
GTTGCGCGGCCGCCCGGCTCGCCGCCGACAAGGTGCTCGCCGCCGCCGATGCCCGCCAGCAGGCGCTGGCCAGCCAGCGCAGCGCGCTCCTCGCCCGCATCGACAACCTGCAAGCGCTGGCCGGCGCGGCTGCCAGCCTCGAACTGCGCCTGCAGCAGGCCGAGCAGCGTGCCCGTGCGCTTGCGGCGCTGGCTGCCGCTCGTACCCAACTCGGCCGCCACGAAGCCACCGCAGCCAAGGCCCGCCAGGCGTGCGATTCCGCCATGCAGGGCGCCAGTGCCGCCCGCGCCGCCTTCGCCACGCTGGACATGCGCTGGCGCCAGGCCCAGGCCGCCATCCTTGCCCGCCATCTGCATGACGGCGAGCCCTGTCCGGTATGCGGCAGCGCCAACCATCCTGCGCCCGCCGTGCATGCGGATGAACTGCCCACCGAACAGGCGCTGCAGGCGGCTGCGGAGCAGGCGCGCGCGGCTGACAGTGCGCTCGATGCCGCCCGCCAGGCGCTCAATGCCGCCGAACTGGCATGCGCCGCGGCAGCGGCCGAAGTGGACACGCGGGCGTCGGCACTGGCCCCGGCGGGTGACGACGAACCGGATCGCGCGGATGCCGAACCTGCGCAGCTGCGCCATCAGCTCGACGCCGCGCACGCAGCGGCGACCGAGCTCGCCACATTGCGCACGCAATTGCTCGCCGTCGAGCAGGCCACTGCCGACGTTGCGGCAGCGGCCGAACAGGCGCGTACGCAAGCCGTCTCGGCCGCCAGCGCCGCGCATGCCGCTGCGCAGGTGGCCGCGGAGCGTCGCGCCGGCGTGCCCGAGGCCTTGCGCAGCCCGGTTGCGCTGCAGGCTGCGCTGGCGGAGGCCCAGGCGCGACGTGCCCAGCTCGAACGCGTGCTGCAGCAGGCACAGGCAATGCATGACCAGGCAGCGCGCCGTGTCGCTGCGTTGCAGGCCCAGAGCGCCACCCTGGCCGAGAGCGTGGCCGCGGCCGCGACGCGCGTCGATGAGGCGCGCCTCCAGTTTGCCGAGGCGCTGGTCACCGCGGGCTTCGCGGCGGAGGGCGGTAGCGAATCGGGTGGCGAGGCTGCGTGGCGTGCCGCCTTGCTGCCTGCCGAGCGCATCGCTGCCCTGGACGCTGCGATCCGCGAGGCTGAACAGCGCCATGCAGCTGCCCGCGAACGTGCCGAGCGCGCCCTGAGCGCCATTGCCGGGCTGGCGCGCCCCGATCTCGATGCCCTCGAAGCCCGTGCCGCTGCGGCCCGTGCCGCGGTCGAGGCCGTGCTCGATCGCATCGCCCAGGCCCGCGGCGCCCTGTCCGCCCTCGCCGACACGCTTGCGCGTCTCGACCTCATCGCACGCGAATCCGGCGCAATCGAGGCCGAGTACCGCATCGTCGGTCATCTTGCCGACATCGCCAACGGCAACAATGGGCGCAATCTCACCTTCCAGCGCTATGTGCTCGCGGCACTGCTCGATGACGTGCTGCGTGCGGCTTCGCTGCGTCTGACGGCGATGAGCCGCGGCCGCTACCAGCTCCAGCGTCGCGAGGACGTTGCCGATGCGCGTCGTGCCGCCGGCCTCGATCTGGAGGTCGTCGACGAGTACACCGGCCGCAGCCGCCCGGCCGCCACGCTGTCCGGCGGGGAGGGCTTCATGGCCTCGCTGGCGCTTGCGCTCGGCCTGTCCGATGTCGTCCAGGGCTACGCCGGCGGTGTACAGCTCGACACCCTGTTCATCGACGAGGGCTTCGGCAGCCTCGACCCGGAGTCGCTGGAACTGGCGATGCGGGCGCTGATCGACCTGCAGCAGCGCGGCCGCATGGTGGGGGTGATCTCGCACGTGGAGGAGATGAAACAGCAGATCGATGTTGCGGTCGACGTCGTGCAGGGCGTCCGGGGCAGCCGGATCAGAGTGAAGACCTAGGCCTCGCCGGCTGCTCCAGGCGATTGCCGGGATCGGTGTCGATAGCGTGTTGCAATCGATGTTATTGCTTTCAATTGTCAATTCCTTTGCTAAGCTGAAGTCATGGGCAGTCGGGGAGCACGGCGACCGTGTCGGTCGTGTGTGTTGCAGGCCTCGGGGCGTCAGCTTGGGCGAGTCGCTTGCGCTGCCTTTTTCCGTAGGTGAGATGGACCATTACAGGAGAACATGATGAGCGGGAATGACAACAACACGGCCGGCGGTTGCCCGGTGATGCATGGCGCGAACACGGCTTCCAGCAACTCGGTGATGGCGTGGTGGCCCAACGCGCTCAATCTGGACATCCTCCACCAGCACGACAGCAAGTCGAACCCGCTGGGCGCGGACTTCGACTATCGGGAAGAACTCAAGAAGCTCGACGTCGAGGCGCTCAAGAAGGATCTCAAGGCGCTGATGACCGACAGCCAGGAGTGGTGGCCGGCCGACTGGGGCCACTATGGTGGCCTGATGATCCGCATGGCCTGGCACGCGGCCGGCACCTACCGCATCGCCGACGGTCGTGGCGGCGCAGGCACCGGCAACCAGCGTTTCGCCCCGCTCAACTCCTGGCCCGACAACGGCAACCTCGACAAGGCCCGCCGCCTGCTGTGGCCGATCAAGCGCAAGTACGGCAACAAGGTGAGCTGGGCCGACCTCATCATTCTCGCCGGCAACATGGCCTACGAGTCGATGGGCTTCAAGACCTTCGGTTTCGGCTTCGGCCGCGAGGACATCTGGCACCCCGAGAAGGACATCTACTGGGGCTCCGAGAAGGAATGGCTCGCCCCCAGCGGCGGCGAGGGCTCGCGCTACTCCGGCGAGCGCGACCTCGAGAATCCGCTCGCCGCGGTGATGATGGGCCTCATCTACGTGAACCCCGAGGGTGTCGACGGCAAGCCCGACCCCTTCAAGACCGCCCACGACATGCGCGTGACATTCGCCCGCATGGCGATGAACGACGAGGAGACCGTCGCGCTCACCGCGGGTGGCCACACCGTCGGCAAGGCGCATGGCAACGGCAGCGCAGCCAACCTCGGCCCTGCACCGGAAGGCGCGGACATCGAAGACCAGGGCTTCGGCTGGGTGAACCACAAGACCCGCGGCATCGGCCGTGACACCGTGACCAGCGGCATCGAAGGCGCGTGGACGTCCAAGCCCACGCAGTGGGACAACGGCTACTTCGACATGCTGTTCAAGCACGACTGGTGGCTGCAGAAATCGCCTGCCGGCGCCTGGCAGTGGGAGCCGGTGAACATCGCCGAGGAAGACATGCCGGTCGACGTCGAGGACCCGTCGATCCGTTGCAAGCCGATGATGACCGACGCCGACATGGCGCTCAAGTTCGACCCCGAGTACCGCAAGATCGCCGAACGCTTCCGCGACGACCAGGCCTACTTCGAAGAAGTCTTCGCCCGCGCCTGGTTCAAGCTGACCCACCGCGACATGGGGCCGAAGGCGCGCTACATCGGCCCCGACGTACCGGCTGAAGATCTCATCTGGCAGGACCCGGTGCCCGCCGGCAACAAGAACTACGACGTGGCGGCGGTGAAGGCGAAGATCGCTGCTGCCGGCCTGTCGGTCGGTGACCTGGTCGCCACCGCCTGGGACAGTGCGCGCACCTTCCGTGGCTCGGACAAGCGCGGTGGTGCCAATGGTGCGCGCATCCGCCTTGCGCCGCAGAAGGACTGGGAAGGCAACGAGCCGGCGCGCCTCGCCAGGGTGCTCGCCGCCTACGAGAAGATCGCCGCCGAGACCGGCGCCAGCGTGGCCGACGTCATCGTGCTCGGCGGCAACGTCGGCCTGGAGCAGGCGATCAAGGCCGCTGGCTTCGATGTCGAGGTGCCCTTCGCCCCCGGGCGCGGCGATGCCAGCCAGGCGCAGACCGACGTCGAGTCCTTCGCCGTGCTCGAGCCGGAGCATGACGGCTTCCGCAACTGGCAGAAGAAGCACTACGTCGTGCAGCCCGAGGAGATGCTGCTCGACCGCGCCCAGCTGCTCGGGCTCACGGCGCCCGAGATGACCGTGCTGATCGGCGGTCTGCGTGTGCTCGGCACCAACCACGGCGGCAGCCAGCACGGCGTGTTCACCGATCGTGTCGGCGCGCTCACCAACGACTTCTTCGTCAATCTGACCGACATGCGCTACAGCTGGAAGCCCACCGGGCGCAACAGCTACGACATCGTCGAGCGCAAGAGCGGCGCGAAGAAATGGACCGCAACCCGGGTCGATCTGGTGTTCGGCTCCAACGCCATCCTGCGCGCCTACGCCGAGTTGTACGCGCAGGACGACAGCAGGGAGAAGTTCGTGCGTGACTTCGTTGCTGCCTGGACGAAGGTGATGAACGCCGACCGCTTCGATCTCGGCTGATCGCTGCGTAACCCTTTCGCCGCCTCGGCTGCGGCGAAAGGGGGTGCAATGACGCTTGCAAAGGGCCCGCGGCGCGTGGGCGATTGATGCTGCAAGGCGTCCCATTCCTCGTTAAGCTTCTGCGGGCGGTGTCGGCTGACACCGCCCATTTTTTGTTGACGATCCCGCTTTGCGGCGGAGGACGATGATCGATTTCGGCCCTTGCGCCATGGCCCTTGCAGCGCGTCCACGGGCATGGCGATAAACCTGCTGGCGACCGATTCAGCGGCTCGGCTGCTCGCAGGCGGGCGGGCGATTGCCGTGCGTGTCGCCGGCTTGCTGTTGCTGGTTCTGCTCTTCCTCCTGTTCCGGCACTGGGGTTGGCCGCCGGGCGTGCACCTGGCGCTGGCCGTTGTCTTCCTCTACGTCGCGGTGAGTACGGGCGCCCAGGTGCAGCGCCTGCGGGCGACTCAGCGCGCCTATCGGTTGGCGATGCAGGCCGCGCACGACGGCTTCTGGGACTGGGACCCGGTCAGCAAGCGTCTCGACGTTGGCCACCGCCTGCTGGAGATCCTTGGCTACAGCCAGAACTTCCTGCTCGATACGCACGCCTGGCTGGCGCTGGTGCACCCGGACGACCGCGCGCACTACAACCGCACCGTGGCCGAGCATCTCAAAGGCAGGACGCCGTTCTTCTACTGTGAGTACCGGGTACGCTCGCACAGCGGCGAGTACCGCTGGATCGCATCGCGTGGCATCGCCGTGCGTGACCGCCGCGGCGTTGCCTACCAGATGTCGGGCTCGGTCACCGACATTACCGAGCGCAAGCGCCACGAGGCGCAGATCGCCTATCTGGCCGAGCACGACCAGCTCACCGGCCTGCCCAACCGCTTCCTGCTCGCAGAACGTCTGGCCGAGGCATTGACGGCAGCGACGGCCGCTGGTGGCCAGGTGGCACTGGTGTTCATCGACCTCGACCGCTTCAAGGACATCAACGACTCGCTGGGTCACCGTCTCGGCGACCACCTGTTGCAAGCCGTCGCCGAACGCCTGGTTGGCGGCCTGGCCAACGGCGAGGTGCTGGCGCGCCAGGGGGGCGACGAGTTCATCGTGCTCATGCCCGGAGTTGCTGGCCGCGAGCTTGCCGAGTCGCGGGCGCGGGCGCTGCTCGAACTCCTGGAGTCGCCCTTCGTCACCGACGGCAACCACCTTCACGTCGGTGCCAGCCTCGGCCTCAGCATGTTCCCGGACGACGCGGCCGACGCCGAGCAGTTGCTGCGCAATGCTGACACCGCGATGTACGCCGCCAAGCGCGACGGCGGCGGCACGGTCCGCTGGCACACCCCGGAGATGAAGGAGCGCGTGCTGCACCGCGCGTCGATGGAGGCGCGCCTGCGCCGGGCGATCGAACACGGCAGCTTCGAACTGCATTACCAGCCCCAGTTCGAGACTGCGACCGGTCGCCTGTTCGGCGCCGAGGCGCTGCTGCGCTGGCATGACGGTGACGAGTGGATCGCCCCCGATCGCTTCATCCCGGTCGCGGAAGAGACCGGGCTCATCGTGCCGATCGGCGACTGGGTGCTGGACAACGCGACGGCCTGCGCAGCGCGCTGGCGCGACAGCCTGCCCTACCCCCTGCGCATGGCCATCAACCTGTCGCCGCGCCAGTTCTGGAGCGGCGACCTGCTTGTGCGCGTGCTTGCCGCCGTCGAGCGCCATGGCGTCGACCCGGCCCTGATCGAGCTGGAGATCACCGAATCGATGCTGCTGCGCGCCGAGGGTGACCATGTTGCCGCGCTGCGTACGCTGCGCCAGCGTGGCATGCGGCTGGCGCTGGACGACTTCGGCACCGGCTACTCATCGCTCTCCTACCTGCACCGCCTGCCCTTTACCAGCCTCAAGATCGACCGCAGCTTCGTGGCCGCACTGTTCGATGACGATGGCAATTACGGCGACGGTGCGGCGCTCATCCCGGCGATCGTCGCCATGGCGCACAGCCTGGAGCTGGAGGTCGTGGCCGAGGGCGTCGAGACCTCGGCCCAGCTGGTGCACCTCAGCGAAATCGGTGTCGATCTGCACCAGGGCTTCTACAGCGGCAGGCCGGTACCCGAAGCGGCGTTCGTCAGCCAGTTCGTCGCCGCCGACCGGCGCTGAGTGCGAAGTCGGCCGCGCCAGGCGCGTGCCGGTGGCGATCAGCCCGCTTGCCAGGGCAGACTGTCGGCGATCAGCGTGGCGACCTGGGTTTCCAGTGCCGACAGCGCCGCGTCCAGCGCCTCTGCACTTGCCTCGCTACGGTCGACGGCGTCCTCGAGTGCCCGCGCGGCCTGCATGAGATCGAGCGCGCACAGGAAGCCGGCGTTGCTCGCCAGGGTATGGAGCCGGCGTCCGGCACTGACGCGATCGCCGCGGGCGAGTTCGGCACGTGCGTCGGCCACGGCACGGGCGTTGTCCTCGGCAAACATGTGCAGCAGGCTGCAGAACATCGATGCGTCGCCGCCGAGACGTTGCATGGCGCGTTCGCGGTCGATGCCGGGGATGGCCGGAAAGCCGTCGCCCGGTGTGGCTGCGGCTGTTTCTGCGGGCGCTGGGGCGGGAGCGGCGGGCGAGGCCTGGCGCGGCGTTACCCAATGCGCCAGCAGTTCGGCCATCTGGTCCAGGTCCATGGGCTTGGGCAGCACGTCGTCGGCGCCTGCGTCGCGGGCGGCGGCGCGCTGGTCCTCGCGCACGCCTGCGGTGAACACGATGATGGGCAGCGTGCCCAGGCCGAGCTCGCCGCGGATTGCGCGCGTTGCACTCAGGCCATCCATCACCGGCATCTGCACGTCCATCAGCACCGCGTCGAAGCCGTCGGGGCGGGTGCGCAACAGCTGCACCGCCTGCTGGCCGTCTGCGGCCAGGGTCGCGTTCGCACCCTCGAGGCGGAGGGCGCGTTCGACCAGGTCGCGGTTCATTGCGCTGTCGTCGACCACCAGCAGGTGAGCGCCCTGCAGGCGCGGGCCGCGCGGCTGTGCATGCCGGCGCGGCGCGAGCCGGCGTATCTCGTCGGCGCTGACGCGTGTCACCGGGACCTCGAACCAGAACAGGCTGCCTTCGCCGACCCGGCTGTCGACGCCGATCTCGCCGTCCATCAGTTCGACCAGGCGCTTGCAGATCGACAAGCCCAGCCCGGTGCCGCCGAAGCGGCGCGCGATGCCTGCGTCAGCCTGGGCAAACGGTGCGAACAGGCGGCCGAGCGCCTCCGGAGCGATGCCGATGCCGGTATCGAGGATGTCGACCCGCAGCCGCAGTGCGGCTGCGCCGCAGTCATGCGCGCGCACCCGCACCGTGACTTCGCCGCGCTCGGTGAACTTGATCGCGTTCGCGGTGAGGTTGAACAGCACCTGCTCGATGCGCAAGCCGTCGCCGAGGAGCGCGTGCTCGAGCGGGGCGGGGGCGTCCACATGCAGCGCCAGCCCCTTGGCACGCGCAGCCTGGCCCATCAGGCTGTCGACGTTGGCGAGCAGCACGCCGAGGTCGAACGGCCGCGGCTCGATGCGCAACTGGCCGGCTTCGATCTTGGACAGGTCGAGTACGTCATTGAGGATGGTGAGCAGCGACTGGCCCGCGCTGCGAATGCGCTCGACCATGTCGCGCTGGTTGGCGGCGAGCGGCTCGCGCTCGAGCACTTGGGCCAGCCCGAGCACCGCGTTCATCGGCTTGCGGATCTCGTGGCTCATGTGGGCGAGGAACTCGCTCTTGGCCGCATTGGCCGCCTCGGCAGTGGCGGTAGCCTGGCGCAGGCGTTCTTCCATCTCCTTGCGCGCGCTGATGTCCTCCACGATGACGAGGTAGCGCGGCGCGGGCTCGGAATACACCCGCACCGGCGCGCAGGTCAGGCTCGCCCACACCGTCGAACCGTCCGGCCGCAGGTAGCGCTTGCTGAGCCGGTAGCCGGTGCTGGCGCCGCGGCGCAGGCGATCGAGCTCGCTCAGGCCGGCTTCCACGTCCTCGGGGTGGGTGATGCGTGCGGGGTCGAGTCCGGTCAGTTCCGCAACCGGGCGGCCGACGATCTCGGCAAAGCGCCGGTTGGCCTCGGTGATCCGTCCGCTTTCCGAGTCGAGCAGCACGACGCCGAGCGGCGCCTGCTCGAACATCACCCGGAAGCGCGCCTCGGCCGCGCGCTGGGCCTGCAGTGCGGCAAGCTCCTGGCGTTCCTGGTCGCGCCGCCATAGCAGGTAGCCGCCGGAATAGACCAGCACCAGGCCCAGGCCCATCGCCAGCGCGGTGGCCCAGGCCATGGTGCGGATGCCGGCGTAGGCTTCGCGTTCGTCGATCTCGGCGAGCATCAGCCACGGCGTGCCGTCGACCGCGGCCGCATAGGCGAGCACCGGCACGCCGCGGTAGTCGCGCCCGTTTTCGAGGATACCGAGCTGCCCTTCCACCGCGCGCGCTGCGGGCAGCGCAGGCGCGTCGAGCGGGCGGGTGAGCGCCAGGGCCGGCTCGGGGGCGTGCCGCAAGGGCGTGAGAAAGCGCACGCCGGCCGGGTCGCGGCGCACGAGATAGGTTTCGGCGGTGTGCGTCGGCACGGGCCAGGATTCGACCAGGGGGTAGAGCGCAGCGCTGGCCTTCCAGGTCAGATACACCACGCCCCGCGCTGCACCCGGCTCGCCGATGGGTGCCAGCACGCCATACTGCACCTCGCCCGCGGCGTCACGGTGCAGGTCGATGAGCTCGACCCGGGGGCGCGCGAGGATGTCTGCCGCCAGTGCATGCAAGGGCCCGATATCGGTGCCGCCGATGCTCAGCACCGGCCGCAGTCCGGCATCGACGATGGCCAGCCCGCCCCAGCCGCGGCGGCGCGCGATCTCGACGAGATGCTCGCGCATGCGCTCGAGGCGGACGCCGTCGCCCCGTCCGCCCGCCAGCCAGGTAGCGTACAGGCTTTCGAAGCGTGAATCGGCCGAGAAGTAGGATTCGGCGTCGATCCGGGTCTCGTGCAGCGAGTTCTCGATCTGCTGGCGCTTCTGCTCGGCGATCACCGCCAGCGTGCGGTGCGTCTCGCGACGGATCTCCTCGCTCAGGTAGCGGTAGCCGACCACCCCGGTCACGCTCATCAGCAGCGAGATGAGGGCCAGCGGCAGGATGAACCGCAGCCACAGCGTGCGTATGCCGTCTGCGGTTTGGGCAGGGGCGGCGGAGAGGGTGGCAGTGTTCATGTCGGCAGCGGGCAGTGCGTTGGCCCGGCCCGGGGGCAGCGCAGAGTGGGCGAACGATATGGCATCGCACGGCAACGGCGCGTGGTCGTCGGCCAGGGGGCAAAGCAGGCCATAATTATGCACCATCGGAGAGGATTGGCTGCGGCGCTTGTTCCCGCCGTGGGAGCGGCGCCAGCCGCGAGGGGGTGAAGGCGATGGCGTCCGGGTTGTGCCTCGATCATGTGCGCATGCACAAGGCTGCGCTTTGCGGCAGAATGCCGGGCTTTTCCATTGACATATTACGGAGCCGGCCCAGATGCCTCGCAAACCCGCTTTCCGCACCCTCGCCGTTGGTATTGCGCTGCTTGGCGGCGCAGCCTTGCTCGGCGGTTGCGCCACCGAGCAGTCGCGCACGCTGGAGGTGGCCAAGGTGGCCTCGGCCGGCACGGTATACACCGGCCAGCGCAGCCTCATCGCCGTGGGCAAGTTCGATAACCGCTCCAGCTTCATGCGCGGCATCTTCACCGATGGTGTCGACCGCCTCGGCAGCCAGGCCAAGACCGTCCTGATCACCCATCTGCAGCAGACCGGGCGCTTCAACGTGCTCGACCGCGACAACATGGCGGAGATCAGGCAGGAGGCGGCGCTCGCCAAGTCGGCGCAGAACATCAAGGGCGCCACCTTCGTCATCACCGGCGACGTCACCGAGTTCGGCCGCAAGGAAACCGGCGACAAGCAGCTGTTCGGCATCCTCGGGCGCGGCAAGTCGCAGATCGCCTACGCCAAGGTCAATCTCAACGTGGTCAACGTCGAGACCTCGGAAGTGGTCTATTCGGCCCAGGGCGCAGGCGAGTACAGCCTCGACAACCGTGAGGTCATCGGCTTCGGCGGCACCGCGGGCTACGACTCCACGCTCAATGGCAAGGTGCTCGACCTCGCCATGCGCGAAGCGGTCAACCGCCTGGTCGAGGGCATCGAGTCCGGCGCCTGGCAACCCGGCCGCTGATCGGCACGCAACGGAAGCTCCACGATGATGCGTTTCCTGTCTGCACGGCGCTCGGCCGTGCTTGCGCTCGCCGCCACCTTGCTGCTGGTCGGCTGCGCCACCGGCCCGCAGCCGCTCTACTACTGGGGCGACTACCAGCCCGCGCTCTACGGCCACTTCACCAAGGAGGTCGGGCCGCAGGAGCAGATCGCCAGCCTCGAAGCCGGCCTGGAGAAGGCGCGTGCCGCCGGCAGGCCGGTGCCGCCGGGCTACAACGCGCACCTCGGCCTGCTGTATGCCGAAGGCGAGCAGGGCGACCAGATGGTGAAGTACTTCGAAGCCGAGAAGGCGCTCTATCCGGAAAGCGCCGGCTACATCGACTTCCTGCTCGGCAAGTTCAAGCGAACGAATTGAGACGCCCGACGATGCGATTCCGAACCCCTTCCATCCGCTCGGCGCAGGCCGGGCTGGCCGCCGCGTTTGCCGCCGCCCTCATCGCCACCGGCTGCGCGACGCCCACGCCCTACGACTACAGCGCTTTCAAGCAGAGCCGCCCGGCCTCCATCCTGGTGCTGCCGCCGCTCAACAGCTCGCCCGACGTGGCCGCCACCTACAGCATGCTGTCGCAGGTCACGTTGCCGCTGGCAGAGTCCGGTTACTACGTGCTCCCGGTCAGCCTGGTGGACGAGACCTTCCGCCAGAACGGGCTGTACAACCCGCCCGAGATGCACGAGGTGGCACCGCAGAAGCTGCGCGAAATCTTCGGTGCCGACGCCGCGCTTTACATCAACATCAAGCAGTACGGCACCAGCTACGCCGTGCTGGCGAGCGAAAGCCGCGTCACCGCCGAGGCCAGGCTGGTCGATCTGCGCAGCGGGCAGTCCTTGTGGCAGGGCGAGGCCACCGCCTCCAGCGCCGAAGGCCGCAGCTCCAGCGGCGGCCTGGTCGGCCTGCTCGTGCAGGCCGTGGTCGCCCAGATCGTCGAGAGCGTGACCAACAGGTCGCATCCCATCGCCGGCATCACCAGTAACCGCCTGCTGGCGGCAGGCAGGCCGAGCGGCATGCTGTACGGGCCGCGTTCGCCTAATTATCAGAAGGACGGAAGTGTGCCGCGCTGACACGCGCCTCGGGGCGGGTGAGGCCCCGAGCACCGTGCGATGAGGAATTGACGGCCCATCCCCATCAGTACAAACTAGTCACAAAGCTAGTCAGGAGGCGTGATCATGCATGTGTGGCCGGTACAGGACGCGAAGGCGCGGTTCAGCGAGTTCCTCGACAGCTGTCTGGCCGAGGGACCGCAGATGGTCACCCGGCGAGGTGTCGAGGCCGCGGTATTGATTCCGGTGCAGGAGTGGCGCCGCCTGCAGGCCGCGGCGCGGCCCTCGCTCAAGGCCCTGCTGCTGGCGGATGAGGCGCGCATCGAAGAGCTCGTTCCCGCGCGCGGCACGGTCAGGCGCCGCGCGCCGGTGGATCTGGGCTGATCCACATGTACCTGCTCGATACCAACGTCGTCTCCGAACTACGCAGGCCGCGGCCCCACGGCGCCGTAGTCGCCTGGCTGCAGTCGGTGGAGGACGCCAGCCTGTTCCTGTCGGCGGTCACGCTCGGCGAGATTCAGGCCGGGATTGAACGCACGCGCGAACAGGATCCGGCCAAGGCCGCCGAGATCGAAGCCTGGCTCGAGCGCGTGGCCAGCGCCTGGAACGTGCTGGCGATGGATGCTGCGGCCTTCAGGGAGTGGGCGAGGCTGATGCACCGCCAGTCCGACACACTCTACGAGGACGCGATGATTGCGGCGACTGCGCGGACGCAGGGTCTCACCGTTGTCACACGCAATGTTGCGGATTTCAAAACCCTCGGGGTAGATGTGTTGAATCCTTTCGCGTAGCCGCGTCCGCGCCGATGGTTGGCGAAAGCGACCATCCGTCGTGTTTACCCCGCCAGCGCCGTTGCGTGATGCCGCAGGTGGTCGTCGATGAAGCTGGCGATGAAGTAGTAGCTGTGGTCGTAGCCCGGCTGCAGGCGCAGCGTCAGCGGGTGGCCGGCGGCGGTGGCGGCGGCGTGCAGGGCCTCGGGCTTGAGCTGTTCGGCGAGGAAGCCGTCGGCTTCGCCCTGGTCGACCAGCAGCGGCAGGCGTTCGCCGGCTTGCGCGATCAGCGCGCAGGTGTCCCATTCGCGCCACTGCGCGCGGTCTTCGCCCAGGTAGCGCGACAAGGCCTTTTCGCCCCAGGGACACTGCATCGGGTTGCTGATCGGCGCAAAGGCAGACACCGAGCGGTAGCGCCCCGGGTTGCGCAGCGCGCACACCAGCGCACCGTGGCCGCCCATCGAATGCCCGCTGATGCCGCGGCGGTCGGAGGCGGGGAAGTTGGCCTCGATCAGCGCCGGCAGTTCCTCGACCACGTAGTCGTACATGCGGTAGTGGCGTGACCACGGCGCCTGGGTGGCGTTTACATAGAAGCCGGCGCCGTGGCCGAAGTCCCAGGCGCCGTCCGGGTCGCCGGGCACCTCGGCGCCGCGCGGGCTGGTGTCGGGGGCGACGATGATGAGGCCGAGCTCGGCCGCCATGCGCTGCGCCCCCGCCTTCTGCATGAAGTTCTCGTCGGTGCAGGTGAGCCCCGACAACCAGTACAGCACTGGCAGGCGGGCGCCTGCCTGCGCGGCCTGGGGCGGCAGATAGACCGCGAACACCATGTCGCAGCCGAGCACGTCCGAGTGGTGGCGGATGCGCTTGTGCCAGCCGCCGAAGCTCTTCTGGGTGCTGAGGATCTCCAGGCTCACGATCTGTTCTCCCGCGTCAGAAATGGATCACCGTGCGGATGCTCTTGCCCTCGTGCATCAGCTCGAAAGCCTGGTTGATGTCGTCGAGCGGCATGTTGTGGGTGATGAAGGTGTCGAGCGGGATCTCGCCCCTCTGCGCCTTCTGCACGTAGCTCGGCAGCTCGGTGCGGCCCTTGACGCCGCCGAAGGCGCTGCCGCGCCACACGCGGCCGGTGACGAGCTGGAATGGCCGGGTGCTGATCTCCTGCCCCGCGCCGGCCACGCCGATGATGGTCGATTCGCCCCAGCCCTTGTGGCAGCACTCGAGCGCGGCGCGCATCAGCTTGACGTTGCCCACGCACTCGAAGGAGTAATCGACGCCGCCGTCGGTCATGTCGACGATGACCTCCTGGATCGGCTTGTCGAAATCGTTCGGATTGACGAAGTCGGTCGCGCCCAGCTCGCGGGCGATGTCGAACTTGGCGGGGTTGATGTCGATGGCGATGATGCGCCCGGCCTTGGCCATCTTCGCGCCGATGATCGCCGCCAGGCCGATGCCGCCGAGGCCGAAGATGGCCACGCTGGCGCCTTCTTCCACCTTGGCGGTGTTGAGCACCGCGCCGATGCCGGTGGTGACGCCGCAGCCAAGCAGGCAGACCTTGTCGAGCGGCGCGTCCTTGGGGATCTTGGCGAGCGAGATCTCGGGCACCACGGTGTATTCCGAGAAGGTCGAGGTGCCCATGTAGTGGTAGATCGGCTGGCCCTGGTAGGAGAAGCGCGTGGTGCCGTCGGGCATCAGGCCCTTGCCCTGGGTCGCGCGCACCGCCTGGCACAGGTTGGTCTTGCCCGACTTGCAGAACTTGCACTCGCGGCATTCGGCCGTGTACAGCGGGATCACGTGGTCGCCCACGGCGAGCGAGGTCACGCCTTCGCCCACCGCCTCGACGATGCCGCCGCCCTCGTGGCCGAGGATGGACGGGAAGATGCCCTCGGGGTCGTCGCCCGACAGCGTGAAGGCGTCGGTGTGGCACACGCCGCTGGCGACGATGCGCACGAGCACCTCGCCCTTCCTGGGCGGTTCGACATCCACCTCGACGATCTGCAGGGGCTGGTTGGCGGCAAAGGCAACCGCGGCGCGGGATTTGATGGTCATGGCGGACATCCTGATGGCAAGCGGGCCCACGGCCTGCGACCGGCAAAGTATCGCCATGCCGCTAAATCCGATAAATGATTAATTTGAGATTTCACGCTTCCATTTTCTGGAATACTCCAGGCTTCGGCCTGGCCCTGGCCAAACTGGATTCCGAGCATGCTCAACCGCCTGGAGATGCTGCGCATCTTCTGCACCGCCGCCGAATCGCACAACTTCAAGGACGCCGCCAAGCGCCTCGGCGTGTCGCCGCAGGCGGTCACCCGCGCAGTGAAGGAGCTGGAGGACCACGTCGGCGAACTGCTCTTCCACCGCAATACCCGCCACAACCGCATCACCGAGTTCGGCGAGCAGCTTGCGGCGCGCGCGCGCCACAGCCTGCAGGGCGTGGATGCGATCTTCCACGGCGCCGAGCAGGCGCGCGACAGCGAGCTGGCCGGCCTGGTGCGCATCACCGCGCCGCGGGCGCTCGGCCGCCACGGGCTGATGCGCGTGCTCGGCGCCTTGTGCGCGCAGCACCCCGGGCTGCAACTCGACCTGCGCTTTTCCGACCAGTTTGCCGACATGGTCGACGAGCAGATCGACATCGGCATCCGTGTCGGCGTGTTGCGCGACAGCCGCTTCGTCGCACGCGCGGTGTCGCGCGTGTCCTTCCACATCGTCGCCGCGCCCGAACTGCTCGCGCGCTGCGGCGCCCCGGCGACGCTGCAGGACCTGGCCGAGCGCCCCACCACCGTCGCCATCGACCCCAACACCGGGCGGCCGTGGGCGTGGTTCCTGGCCGGCGGCCAGCAATGGCTGCCGCGCGCACCCACCTTCGCCACCGACGACACCGGTGCCGAGGCCGAGGCGGTGCTGGCCGGCGTCGGCTTCGGCCAGCTCACCGCCTACCTGGCGGCGCCGCACCTGCGCGCAGGGCGCTTGGTCGAGGTGCTGCCCGAACTCGCGCCCGAGCCCTGGAGCCTGTCGGTGTACCGCCCGCAGCGCGGCCCGGTGGCGGCGCGCATCCGCCTGGTGTTCGACCGGCTGGTGGAGTACTTCGGCGAGCGCGCGCAGTTTCCGTAGTCAGGGCGCCCGGCGGCCGCTGCCCGTGTGCGCCGGCAGCGCCGAGTCAGCCGCCCACAGGTGCGCGGCGATGAGCGCGCGCCACGGCGAAAAACCCGCCAGCCAGCTGCGCGCATCGTGCTCGCCGAGCCTGTCCGGCGCGCCGAGCAGTGCCTGCAGCGCACGCCGCACGGCCGCATCGCCGTGCAGCGAGCCGTCCATCCAGCCGAAACCGCGCAGCAAGGTGTAATCCACCGTCCACGGGCCAACGCCGCGCGCGCTCAACAGCTGGTTGCGGATGTCGTCCACCGCAAGCGTGTGCAGCCAGGCGTCGAGCGGCAGCGCACCGTCCGCCACCAGGTGGGCAAGGGTGTGCAGGGTGTTTGCCTTGGCCGCGGAGAAGCCCTCGGCGCGCAGCGCCGCCACCGTCAGCGCCGCCACCCGGCCGGCGTCCGGGTAGCACATCAGGCCGCAGGTGTGGCGCACCCCCGCCGCCACAATCAGCTTGCGCCGCAACGCAACCGCCGCCCCCAGGCTGATCTGCTGCCCGGTCACCGCCCAGCTCAGCGCCTCGAAGGGCGTCGCCGCCACCGCCACGCGCAAGCCGGCCTGGCGAGCGATCAGCGCGCCGGCCTGCGGGTGCGCACGGTGCTGGCGCTCGAAGGATTCGATGTCCTGGGTCAGGCCGAGCATGCGCCGCACCATGGCCTGGAACCGCGTCGGTAAGCGGTAACCGAGCGGCGTTCTTGCCTACTTCGAGCGCGGGTGGAGATCGGATCGAAGCGGATTGGCCGCGAAGTGTTGCTTCCACAGCCTTGGGGTGAGTTGCGCGACATCGGCGGCAGGGTGCTGGCCGACGCGCTGGAGCACATCGACCAGATAGGCATAGGGGTCGATGTCGTGCAGGCGACAGGTGGCGATCAGGCTCTGCGCGATCCCCACGTATTTCGCGCCGACCTCGGTCCAGCAGAAGAGCCAGTTGCGGCGGCCCATCGGCACTACGCGTAGCGCCCGCTC
Organism: Thauera sp. 27; assembly: GCF_000310125.2. NCBI lineage: Bacteria > Pseudomonadati > Pseudomonadota > Betaproteobacteria > Rhodocyclales > Zoogloeaceae > Thauera > Thauera sp. 27. The sequence goes on along the minus strand of NZ_AMXB01000044.1, from coordinate 19,660 downwards.
GAGGTGGTTGGTGTCGATCGGCACCTCGGGGTCGGCGAGGTAGACCTCGAGGGCGGCCCGGCGCTCACGCACGTAGGCCAGGGCAGTGGTCAGCGGTGAGCTCGGCAGTAGCCCCTGGGATTCGAACTGGGCGTCGACCCAGTCGAAGAACCGGTCGACCATCGGCTTGGCCTGGGCGAGCCGGTATGCGCGGCGTGCCTCGCCGATGAGTTGTGCCTCACGGATGTGCTGCTCTACCGCGTAGAGCTGGCCGATCATCTCCAATGCCTGCGTCGCCCGTTCGGGCTCGATCGACTGGGCCTCGAAGAATTTTCTTCTCGAGTGCGCCCAGCATTGCGCGCGCGTGAGCCCGCATTTTTGTGCGTAACGTTCGTAGGCCGCGTAGCCGTCGGTGAGCAGCACCGCCCCCTCGGGCGGTGGGTCGGTCCCCAGGGTCTGCGCAATGTGTTTGCCACTACGCCCCTCGTGATAGGCGAAGCAGATTTCGTCGCGCTCGCCATACACCGGCCAGAAGTAGCCGCCCTTCATCTTCCCCGGGCCGGCGCGCCCGGCCTTGATCGGGGTCTCGTCCATCGCCTTGATGCGACTTGCGCGGATCGAGTCGAGCTGGGCCGTAAAGACCGGCTCGAGCAGCGCGAGCGCCGCGTGGGTGAGCTGCGTGAGCCACGGGCGCGAGACCCGGATGCCGTTGTCCCCGAGCCGCTGATGCTGGCGGTACAGCGGCTGGTGGTAGCAGAACTTGTCGGTGATGAGCCCGGCGATGAAGCTCACGTCGGCGCGGCTACCGTCGATCACCCCGGCGGGGGCCGCCGGGCAGTGGATCGTCTGCGTGTCGCGGCGCTTGATGACCGGGCGTACGTACTTGAGGATCACGTAGCTGCCCGGGCGCTGCGCCAGGCGATGGCTCACCTTCTCGCCGATCACCTCGAACTGTTCGGCGGTGAGGCCCTCGGTCTCGGGGTTGGCGAGCGTGATCGTCTCGACCGGGACGCGCGTCTCGTCGAAGAACAGCGCCGAGTCGTCCTTGCTCTGGGTGAAGTCGGTGCGCGACGCACGACGGGTGTGTCCCGCCACGGTCTTGCCGGGGACATCGGGCTGTGTGTCGGGGATCGGCAACTCGCCCAGATACATCTGCGTGGTGTCGGGTGACACCACGCGCTTCTCGCTCTTCTGGCCAAAGAGCTGGCGGCGGAACCACTCAAGCTGATGCTTGAGTGCCGCAAACTCGAGCCGCATCGCATCCATGTCGCGCTGCAAGGCGACGTTCGCCTGCGCCATCTCGACGATGCGCTCGGGCGCCCACTGGGCGGCCTCGGCAAGGGTCGGAACGGGGGTGCAGTGCGGCGCGGGCATGGCGCGTATTTTACCGCAGAACCCAGCATTCATGCGGGTTGCACGGCGTTTGCGGGCAGTTGGAAACGGCGCTTGGTGCGGGCCGGCTCGATGCCTTCGAGCAAGAGTTTGAGCCCGGTCCAGTCCATCTGGCGCGTGCGGACCTGCGCCCAGTTCGACACGAAGCGCCCCTGCTCGAGACGCTTGGCCCACACGCAGAATCCGGTGCGATCCCAGTACAGCACCTTCATCTGCGTGCCGCGTCGGTTGATGAACACGAACAGCTCGCCCGACAGCGGATCGCAGCCGAGCGCCTGGCGTGTGAGCGCGTACAGGCCGTCGAAGGATTTGCGCATGTCGACCGGGCGGCCATAGACATGGACCCGGACCGCGCCTTCGGGGAAGAACATCAGCCGCGCGACAGGTGAAGGATCACGCCGTCGCCCAGGTCGAGCCGCAGTTCGAGGCGACCCGTGCCGCCGAGTTTGAGCGTGCCGGCGTCGACGAAGCCAGTGGCCTCCATCGCCAGCGCGGCAGGCTGCGTACTCGGCTCGCCCAGCAGGCTACGCCAGCGCCGGAAGCTCGACTCGCTGAGCCCCTCGCGGGCGCAGAACGGCTCGATCCCCAGGCCGCTCGCGGCAAACCGCGCAAAGACGGTTTCCCACTCCTGGCGGCTACGCCGCCGCCACTTGTTGTTGGTCGCTGTCGCCCTGGTCACTGCCGGCTCCTCCCTGATGAATGTGGGAGGGATTGTTCCGCGTGGGCGCGGGCGGGCAAAGAACGCCGCTCAGTGACCGGTTACCCGCGTCGAGCACTCCGCAGCCGCCGCGCCGTCGATGGCGAGCTCGGCCACCGCCCGACCCGGCTCGAAGCGCAGCGCCAGGCACGCCGCCAGGCCGTTCCACACCAGTCCCTTGCGCAAGGACGCCGCGTCTGCCGACTCGGCCACTTCATGCGCGTCACGGCGGTGGAAGGCGAGAATGTCGCCCGGCCGGAAGGTGGCGGGCAGCGCGAGAGTGCAGGAGAGTGTGGTGGGCATGGGGGGCGCTTGCTGTGCTTTGACTGGATCGGATGCCATTGCACCACGCGGGGAAGCATCTTTCCTGTTGCGGTGTCCAAGCTGGCGGTTCTTGATCTTTGCTGATCTCTATCCAAGACTGCAGCAATGGGTGCCACTCAGCGGACAATGGCAATCAAGGCCAGGCGCCCCTCGATGCCACTGGATCAGACCGAGGATTCGCACATGCAGCAGCCCTACCACCCCCCTGATTCGAGCCTGTCGACGGATGCGGACATTGCACGCCAAGTCTGCAATCGGATCATCCGCCAGGGTAATGAGGCAGAGCGCCAGCGCGAGCAAGAGCGCCTGGAACGAGAAGCAGGAGCGCGAAGCCCTACCAGTCGGTCATCCGGGGGGGCAGCCTCTTGGGCCGCACTCGTGACCGTACTTACCACCCTGGTGTACTTTGTCCTCGATGTACAGAGAGGTATCCCTGCCGGCCAAGAGACGATGTACGCCGTTGCGATCGGCGGTGCCATATCGGCTGGCTTGCTTGCATTGGTGTTCGCGATCTGGCTGATCGACCTTGTGTTCAAGGGCATCGCCCTGTTGATCACCAAGGTGGCGCTCCCTCTTGCCGCGCTGGCCCTGCTGGCTTGGCTTGGCGCTCACGCACTTGGCCTGTAGCAAGACGCTGAAGGCGGTCTGAGTGAAGGCTGAGTGAGCGTTAATCGGCCGGAGCCGCCGTTCGCTGTCTAACGCCGGTGAGTCAGAAATGCATCGGTTACCTGCCACTCACCAGCGAAATGCTAGCGCCACCTTACCAATGGAGTGAAGGAGTGCTCTCGACAGAAAGCCACCGATCAGCTATCGCTGGGCCATAGAGACGTAGGTAGCGGACAGGCCCATACCGAACGGCTACATCGAGAGCTTCAATGGCCGGTTTCGCGACTCCACCTCAGCGCGCTCGCGTAGCGCGCCGAGCGCAACCCAAAAGAGCCGGCTCATAGTGGCATGAGTATCGGCACGCCTTGTGAGGCCTATTGACGTGACTCCGCAGGCATTTCATCGTCCGGAGCCTCAAGAATGAGGCCATAGTCGTCGCGGAGCTCCCTGTCGACAAGATGAAACCGGTCCAGGTTAAGCGAAGTCCAGTGTTCCTTGCCGATGTGTTCTAGCAAGATGATCTGGAATCCACCGAGTTCGTCCATGTCGATGACAAACTGGTTTAATTCCGTCAAGACTTTGTCTAGGCTGCGGATGTCATCGTTGGGCTTGCCGTCGCTCGAGAAGTAGGGCGTGCTGACCTGATCAAGCACCAAGAAAGAGGGAACCCACGGGATTGACCGTGTCTTGGCGATCTCGTGAATTGCAAGGAAGCAGGAAACGTGGAGATAGAGGTAGTTCGATGCACTTCCCACGTCCGGCATCTTTTCTACCGTTGAAAAATCGGGAGAGTGCAGGTGGATCAATTTCTCTTTCTCACTAAAGAAAGCGGAGAAATTGTTGTAACCCTTTAGAGGTAGTTTCATGAGTCGCTTGTTGATCAAGCGATTCAGCCCCTGCTTTGCTAAATTGCTCTTTTCCTCGTTCTGATCCACGATCCGTTGCAGGTCGGCAATGGAGTCATCGAGGCCGTCTTGTGGGGGCTGAACTGGTCGGTCCTCACCTTGACGGTAGATATCGAGCTTCGCTTCCAGGCGACCTAGATAGCGATAATAATCATTGGGTTTGTATCGAATCGGCTGCTTTATCTCAATCGCGGATAATTCCTCTCTGAGTATCTGTATTTTCCTTTCATTCTGTTCGAAAATATTTTTGACTTCCTCTAGAAATGGAAAGCTCTTGCGGCTACGCAGTGAAGATTTGATATCCGAGAGCTCGCGCTGTAGGCGGGCTATGACTTCGTTGGCGAGCTGGGAAGGAAATATGTTTTCAGCCTGCGAATTGAATGCATTGACAGGCTTGAGCGAGTCCTCGGTTTCTTTCAACACACCGGCGTAAGCGGGCTTGTTGTCGATGAACGCCCGCAGCTGGCGATTTTTGGCAGTTAGACTGAAGATTTCGCTCTCGATCCGCTCGACTTCGCGTTTGTGATCGTTTGGAATTGTCGGTACTTGAACCAATTCGCGGAGTACGTCGATCATTTCTTCATACGATTCGGGAATGCGATCGATGACGCCGAGCAAATGGGCCTCGCTGGATAGCGCCCCCACTTCCTCGGCAAAAGCATTTGCAGACCTGGCGTACGAATCATTCTTTCTTGCCTGAATGGCTCTCTTTCGTTCCAGTTCAGCGAGGCGATTTCGTGAAAGAGCGGTGTCTACATTCTCAGCACCGATGGCCATGCGGAACGTCCGTTCAATGGCTTCCTGATAGCGGCCATCGGTCGGACGAATGAAGAGGTGGTTCGGCGCGACGATGGTGTTTTGGTCTTGGTAGCTATACGCGAGGAAATTTCGAAAGGAAACCTTCGATCCTGCCTGTATGTACCTGCCGCCGTATGGAACCCTCAATTCGGCATCGATGCCAAATGCGCCGCTCAGAACCTTCTTGAGATTGTCGATCCGCACATTTAGTACGGGGGAGGGCGGGACTATTCCATTCTCGTTGAAATACGCCTGATCCGTCGTTCCGTTACTCTCGGAAGGTCGTGCGATGACAATTTCATTGCCGTCGACGGAAATTTTGATTCCGTACCAGTCCACCTTGGAGTCAATATTTGTCTTAGATATGCCTGTTGTCTCACTAGCAAGAAGACAATAATCGATGATATAAAGAATAGATGACTTGCCTTTTCCAGAGTCGCCCGTGATGACATTCACTCGATTTGGAAGAAAATCAAGAGTTCGTTTGATGCCGTTCTTTTGCCAAAGAACGACACTTGAAATTTGTATTCGACTCACAGCTCAATCCTGAATGTTTGATAGAGATCCGCGGTGGATTCGCTGAGGATCAGGCCCAGCTTGGGGCCGGATGCTAGGATATCTGATGCGATTTTGCCAATCTCGGAGTTGCTCTGAAGGAATATCTGCTTCTTGAGTACCAAGCAGTCGTCTTCCAGTGCAACCATGCCCAGCTCCTCCGCGAGAAGTATGGTATTCAAGGAAGTGATGGTCAGGTCCTCGTATCGTGCGCGTACCGTGATAAATGCGGCTGGATTGGAAATCAGGAGATCCTTGCTGCTCAAGACAACGCTGGTTCGCCTTTTCAGGACCGAGCGCACGACCCTGTCAAAAAGCAAGGGCAGGACCAGCATCGCTTTGGCTAGGGACAACTTGCGCCCTGCCGAGTTTTCCAGCGCGCTTTGGATGGCGACCGTGCCCATCAATTCGTTTTGAGACAAGCGATTCATTTTTTAAACTTGCTCTGCCAGTTCTTGCGCCACCCGATGCGAGGAAGGTTGGATAGCTTGATATATTTGCCGCAGCTCAAATTGATCGGAAGCTCTATATCGCCCGCCTTCAATGGAGTGCGCATCGTTTGGTCGTAGCAGCCCAGTGATGCCTGCTGATGCGCCGCCTCATCATCTTCTTTTGTACTTCTGTGTGATTGGTTATGTAGCAGTTGCCAGTCGGAAACAGCTTTGTTTTCCAGCCTGGAGTTTTCGCTGGCACTGAACGAGCCAGCATCCCGGAGTGATTCCATGAACTGCTCCGCCAGTATCATTTCGACTCCGCGATCAACGATTTCTTCATCGCTGATGCCAATATCTTTGAGCTGATCATGAAATTTGCTGTTGTTAAAGGATAGCGTGTCGGGCCGTTCATAGCTGTAGTAGATATCAACGAATCGATCGAAATCGGCGGGTTCAGCTCGGGCTGATCTGACAATCCTGTCAAAACCCATCTCTGTACGGAAATCATCGAAGGTGATGACGACTTTTTCGCCTTTGACGATTCTTGAGAACTTCGATTGCTTAAATGCGCCGATTACGTATTTCGCGGTATCTTCCACCCGTGATTTCGGAATCGAGAGCTGTCGCAGGGCTGAAGATATTCTTGTGATGATTGAGGAGTTATCAGAGTGAAACTCAAATCGTTCGAATATGAACTTGAGCTCTTCGTCGCTCGCCTTCGAAACCGATTTCACGTATTTTGCAAGGGGGTTAGGCGACTCGTCAGGTTTCTTTTTTGATTCTGCCGCTGAAATTTCTTGATCCGTATTTTTTATATGCTCGATGATCGCTTGAATGTTCTGGCGTGGGGCTTTCAGCAAGCTCACAAATGCCTGGTTGTTGAGGCTTTTGTTGGTGTAAAGCTGGAATGTGAGTGTCCGGTAAGGCGGCAGGCCCGGGACGAGCTTGAGCCAGTTGTGTATAGTCTTCCAAAGGTCAATGTCTCGGTCCGTGACGTTGCCCGGGTCGACAGAGTGCTTGACCTGGATGAGCAGAAGGTCTTTGATGGATGCGTCGTCTGTGGCAGTTTCAACATGGATGTCGTCGTGGAGCTCAAGACCTAATGTTTGCTCCGGTCTGAGGTCGATAAGCTTTTCGATGTAAACGAAATCTTGGAATTCGAAACCAAGCGAAGTTTTGTCCGCTGCTATCTTGTCTGAATGATTCATGCGATTTTCGTTCGAATGAGACGTTCAACGTTGGAGATGATTGAATAAAAGAGTAGGCCGGCGAACACGTCGATCGAACGTCCGTTAAGCCGGTTAGCGGGCCGCGTGTGATACATGGGCTGTTGCCTTAGCCATCTTTTCCTCACACGCCGCCAACAAGAGGACTCCACTGTCGTGCGCCAGTTGATCATCATTCACAAGCTTTCGATACCTGGCCTGATGATGAACGAGGGCGTAAATCCCTTTGTCTTGGTCCCACGCCGCGACTTCGTCCCAAAGTGCGTTGCATTGGCGAACGCCGACCTCCACACGAGGCAGGAATTCGGTGAATAGACCCGCGTAGTTACCCAATAGAGTCCGGACGGGCTGCGGTGCGGCGTCAAATCTCGATTTCAGCGCTCCGATCCGCAACCGTGTCTGCTCAAGAAGCATACGACTAGTGTTTATCACCTCAAGCAGTTCGGATCTCTCCCGCTCGAAGGTTATGCGTCGCTCGTCTTTCCGCACGTCACGTTCCTGTGCAAGCATGCGATGGCTAACCCATGCAGCCCAGGCTGCGGCAATGAAGCTCAGCGCGCTGACGGCGAGAGCCAAAGCTGAGATCCAGGTCGGCGTATCCCAACTGCTCATATGCGTGTAGGAAGCTGTAGAATAGGTCTTCTCATCCAAGCATCGTGCCGTGAACCAAACGGAATATCAATGCTTTGACGGGGAACGGCCGGAGGGAGCGCGGCACAACCCGATACAACACCGCTCGAAACGAACTCGCGCTTTCTCGCGGTCGACCTTGGTCGTCAGTTGTTTGCCGGAATATTTTGAAATGGACGCTGCGTCAATCGCCCCAGGTGTCTCGGATGCCATTTTGCTTGAGTCAGCCAATCACAGCATGCTCACTTCCGCTGCAGCATCTGCTTCGGCCGGAGGAATGTACTCGATCGGCTCGGGCAGCCGATGGCAGTTTAACGACGGCTCCCTCATTTCGAGTGTCGCCAATTCGACTGCCTCAGTGCTCGTCCTAGGCCCGTGCGAGACGATGACGTGGCATATGGCGCTCACGGCAAAATGGGCGGAAATTTGATCCGGTCGGTGCAAGTCTTCGGGGGGCAATTGATTTGGCTCATCTGCGACTGACCGGTTCGGTCAGTATTGCCGTCCCTCACTTGGCGCATGTTGTACGGCCGTTCAGGCCGATCTCCAGCCTGTGGTGATAGGCGACTGGTCGGCCGGAGCGATTTTCGGGGATCAGCTGATTTGCCGACTGGTTTGCGGCATTCAGCTGCGCAAAGATTCAGGGGAAAAGTTCATCATTAATCCACTGAGGCCTGCTTATTGAGGCTGACTGTGTAGTGACCGCCATCTTCTTTTTTTAGTGCTAAGAGATCGTAGGTCTTCAGCATGTCGAGCAAACCAGAATGCCCATAGGTCATGGGTGAAAAGCCCGGGTCGGTTCGTTTCAAATACTGGCCAAGTGCCCCCAGTCCAACCTTGCCTTCAGAGGTATCGCTGGTCATCAGTGCGACTGCTTCGATAATGAACTTCGGCCTCCGTTTCACGGCTGCCTTGGCCGCCGATTTTGATGATTCAGCTTTGGCCGGTGCTGCTTTGCTCCCACTCTGATCTGCAGAATCGGCAACGGCTGCCGGTTGCCACTCGAAAAATTGATCGCTGGCATTCCGAAGGGCTTCCGGTGTCTTGGCCTCACCAACGATACAAACAGTGGCACCTCGCTCCCTTAGCTTGCGACACAAATAGGCAAAATCCGAATCGCTGGTAACCAGGCAAAAACTCTCGGCACGCTGATCAAACATTGCCTCCAAGGCATCTAGAGCCAGAGCAATGTCAGCAGTATTCTTCCCTGATGCATACTGATACTGGAGGCATGGGGTGAAAGCCAAGCGAACCAGGGCTTCTTGCCACTTGTTCGCCAGCGTCGTGTGGTTGCCGTATCCGCGCCGAAGAACGACACGTCCAAACTGAGCGACGACCCTAAGGGTAAACTCCAGAATCTCTGGTGAGGTGTTGTCGCAATCAACAAGGACCGCTATCCGCGACTCGCTTGGTAACGCAGGTATGGCCATGGAAATCCATCAAAATACTCTAATGCAGAGAGGATAGCCTTCCTGTTGCTTACTGGGCAAGCTTTGACCCATGGAGAAACGATGCGGTCGATCATGAAACTGTGATCATGCTGATCGGGTCGAACAACGATGAACCTTTATGCTCTCAAAGGAGCAAGCAGGTCGACAACCGGGTACTGTCCTACGCGGTCAATGAAATTCGCACCAGAACGGCAGGTGACAGACGCATTGCCGCCCGGGTATCGCCGGTAGCCCACGGTCAGCTGAGGCCGATATGCCGCCGTACCCGATCCAGCCTTACCCGGCAGGGCTCTTCCGCGTGCATTACCACGGCCGGGCCTCTTCACTCCTGCGTCGGAATCGCATAGGCCAGGCGCTGCCCGGAGGCCTTTACCATACCCCGCCGCATCAGTTCCGAGCACACCTTCTCCACGGTCGAGCGTGGTACATCTTTCCCGAGCTTGGCCTGGATCGTGCTGTGCAGTGTGCTGAGCTTGGCCGGCCGTGCTCGCTTCATGGCGACCAACTGCGCGATTGCCACGGTGCAGAGTGCGTCGACCGTGCTGGGCGCGGTTGCCTCGGGTTGGCTGGCCGGCAAGCTCTTGGGTGCAGGTGCAGGTGCAGGTGCAGGTGCAGGTGCAGGTGCAGGGGTGGAGCCGGCGCGAAAGCATGGCATTTGCTCGATCGATGTCGAGCGTGCGGAGAATACCTTGCGGGCCTTCAGGTGCTGGATGAGCGGGTCGAAGCCTGTGTCCTTCGAGATGATGTGGAAGAAGCCGCTCGGGTCTTCGGTGGCGAGCCGTCCGAGGTGGAATGCGATATGGAAGTCCAGTGCGTTCGCGCCCGGTGATTCCAGCATCACGTACTCGCCGCGCGCGCCGAATTTTTGCATGGCGATGACGAGTTCGACGGGTAGCTTCGTGTTCTTGGGGCCCAGGAAGACGATGACGCGATAGTGTTCGCCATCGAGCAGGTCGAGTGACTTGACGTGAACGTTCTCGAAATCGATCAGGACGTGGTTGGTGCGCAAGGTGGTGTGCCCGAGTGGCGGTCAGGGTGTGGCGCTGCGCATCTGCAGCGTTGCTCGGCAGCGTGGGAAGGGGGTGCAGCCCCGGAAGCGCCCGCGCTTGCTGTCGCGTGCCGCCATCTTTACGCTGCCGTCCGCAATCAGCGGGCTGGTTTCGGCCCGGATGCCTTTGACGCGATAGAACGTGCGGCACAGATCCTCGAAGCGCTTCCATTCGATGAGGTCGACGAGTTCGCGCGAAAAGTCGGACGTGGTAGCGATCTCGAACAGGCCCGGATCGCGGCGGGATCTGCGGTAACGGCGGGACATGGGCCGATTATGCGTCCACCGAACCCATGCGGCATGGCCGATGCGATGACGTCCGAGAACTATGTCGCGCTCGCAGCTCAGCCCAACAGGTTCAGTTGCTCAACCAGACGGTCGTGCAAGGCGTTCAACTCGCCGATGCGTGCGCGCACCTCGTCGGTGCGGCCCTCGCGCTTCAAGGCGACCAGTTCTGCAGCCAGGCGGTGGATGTCGCGTTGCAGGGCATCCACCGCCTGGCCGGCATCTTTCGTACCCGGCGTGGCCGCGGTGGCCTTGTCGGGCAGGTGGCCGAAGCGGTACTGCTGGGTGTCTGGCGGTGCGGGGCGGTCGCCGTCGCCGGACAGGTAATCGACGAGCGCGGCGATCCATGCGCGCTGTTCCACGGCGGCGAAGAGTACTGGCAGGCGATCCTGGCTGATGGGGGCGGCGGCTTGCCAGCTGGGCGGGGTTTTCCAGGAGCCCATCCAGCGCTTGAGCTCCTGCGCAGGCATCGGACGGGCGATCGCGTAGCCCTGGCCCCATTCGCAGCCCATGCGCAGCAGCATTTCGCCGTGTGGCAGCGTCTCCACCCCTTCGGCGATGGTCTGGCGGCGGAACGCCCTGGCCAGGCCGAGCACGCCTTCGAGAATGGCCAGGTCTTCCGGGTCGTTGAGCATGTCGCGCACGAAGCTCCGGTCGATCTTGAGCAGGCCGGCGGGCAGTTGCTTCAGGTAGCTCAGCGACGAGTAGCCGGTGCCGAAGTCGTCCAGGGCGAAGCCGACGCCCATGTCGTGGCAGGCCTCCATCACCTGCGATACCACGGCGATGTCTTCCAGCGCGCTGGTTTCCAGGATCTCCAGTTCCAGCTCGCCGGGCTGCACGCCGGGGTGGCGGGCCATCAGCGCGCGCAAGCGAGAGACGAAGTCGGCTTGCTGCAGCTGCAGGGCGCCGACATTGACGCTGACCGGGACGGACAGCCCGTCCGTGCGCCAGGCTTCGATCTGCTGCAATGCGGTGTCGATCACCCATTCGCCCACGTCGATGGCAAGCGGATGGCCCTCGATGACGGGCAGGAACGCGGCCGGTGGCAGCAGGCCGCGCTGCGGGTGCTGCCACCGGATCAGGGCTTCGGCCCCGACCAGCGCGCCCGTGCGCATGTTGACCTTGGGCTGGTAGTGGAGGACGAACTGCCGCTGCGCCAGCGCTTGGCGGATGTGCTCCAGGCTCTCGTGCAGGCCCCGTACGTTGCGGTCCTGTTCGGCGTCGAAGATGTGGTAGCGGTTCTTGCCCGCCTGCTTGGCCTGGTACATCGCCTGGTCGGCCTGGCGCAGCAGCTGGTCGGCGTCGATCTCCTCGCTTTGCGGGAAGAAGGTCACGCCCAGGCTGGCGGAGACGTGCAGCATGGTGTCGCCGTGGGCCACCGGCTGCGCGGCGGCGTCGAGCAGCCGGGTGAGCATCGGCACGCTGGCCTCGTGGTCGGGCAGGTCGACGAAGACGGCGACGAACTCGTCGCCGCCGATGCGCGACAGCGTGTCGCCGTTGCGCAGCACCTGTGCCAGGCGCTTCGCCAGGGTTGCGAGCAGGTGGTCGCCGACTTCATGGCCATGGTTGTCGTTGATCGACTTGAACCCGTCCAGGTCCAGATAGGCGACGGCCACGCGCTTATTGCGCCGCGGGGCCTGGTTCATGGCTTGCCTCAGGCGGTCGGCCAGTAACAGCCGGTTGGGCAGGCCGGTGAGCCCGTCGTAGTGGGCGATGTGCTCGAGCTCGTTCTGGTATTCCTTGAGTGCGGTGATGTCGGACAGCAGCGAGATGAAGTGCTTGATCTCGCCACGCTCGTCGCGCACGGCACTGATGGTCAGCATCTCGGCATACACCCGGCCATCCTTGCGCCGGTTCCAGACCTCGCCCGACCAGCTGCCCTTGGTGTTCAGCTCCTGCCACATGGCGGCGTAGAAGGCCTGGTCCTGCTTGCCCGAGCTGAGGATGCGCGGGTTCTGGCCGAGCACGTCCTCGCGCTGGTAGCCGGTGATGTCGGTGAAGGCGGGGTTGACCTCGAGGATGTTGGCATCGCGGTCGGTGATCACGATGCCTTCGCGGGCGTGCGTGAAGACGTTGGCCGCGAGGCGCATCGATTCCTCGGCCTTGCGGCGTTCGGTGATGTCGCGCACATGGGCTTGCAGCATCGTATGGCCACCCAGCTCGAAGCGCGACAGCAGCACCGAGGTGAGGAAGGTCACTCCGTTCAGGCGCCGGTGCTCCCACTCGAACAGGAGCGAGCCCTCGGCCAGGGCGGTCTCCATCATCTCCCTGGCCTTGGCGGCCGACGGGCTGCCGTCCGGCTGCAGTGCGGGCGAGTAGTCCCAGGGTGTCCGCGAGATGAAGTCGGCCTCGTCATCGGCGCCGAACAGCGCGATCGCCGCGCGATTGCAGGTGGCGAACCGCCATGACGGGGGCGCCAGCGTCATGATGGCGTCGCGCGAGGTCTCGAACAGCACGCGGTGCTTCTCTTCGCTTGCCCGCAGCGCAGCCTCCACCCGCATGCGTTCGACGATGTCCTGCTTGAGCGCCGCTTCATTGCGCCTGACCGACTCGATCAGGCGGTTGAAGCTGACGATGAGCTGGCCGACCTCGTCGTCGTGGAGCACGGCCAAGGGCTGCAGCGCTGCGCCCTGGGGCTGGGCCATGCCGGACAAGGCCTGCGTTGCCGATACCATGGGGGCGAACTGGCGCCGCAACATGTGGCGCACGAGCAGCCACGCCACGAGGCCGGCGAGCACGCTGAACAGCGCGGCAACGCCCATCACGCGCCGCTGCGTGGCGTGGATGGGCGCGAGGGCTTCGGCAGTGGGCAGGGTGCCGACGAGGAACCAGTCGGCAGCAGGGATCCGCTTGGCGGCCGCGATCTCCTCCACGCCACGCGAGCTGACCGCAACGCCATAGCCCTCGTAGCCGGCAACGAAGCGGTCGTGGTTCCGATTGACACCAAGTGGCGGCATCGGCGCCATGATCCGCGACTTGTCGGTGCCGGTGACGATCAGGCCGTGCTGGGGCGCGATGAGCAGGTAGCCGCCGCTCTGGCCGAGGCGGCTGTTGGTCATGCTGTCGAAGAAGCTCGGTTCGCCGAGGTTGATGGCGCCGACCACGGCGCCGACGATTGCGCCCGTACCGTCCCGAATCGGGGCTGCCAGCCCCAGGACCGGCGCGTTCAATACCCTGCCGAGGATGGGGCGCCCGATGCTGGTCCTGCCGTCGCGCAAGGCGGTGACCATGTAGTCGCGGTCGGCGTAGTTGGTGCCGATGCGCTCGGGTGAGTAAGGCATGCTGGCGGCCGTGTTGGCCGCCGCATCGTTGACGCGTATCCCGCCGTTGAACAGCGCGAGCAGGTCGGTGCGCGTGGCGATGTATTTCTGCAGCCCGGCCGCATCGCTCATGAGCGCCACCGGGACTTCGCCCGCGAAGCGGTCCAGCGCCTGCAGGCGTGTCCTGAGCTCATTGTCGAGCTGCCCGGCGACCGTGGAGACGGCCGAGAACTGCTGCGTGCCGAGCAGCGCGAGCATGTCGCGCTGCAGGCGTTGCGTGGCGTAAAAGGCGATCGACCATACGCCGACCAGGAAGACCGCCAGCGTCAGCAACGAAATGCGGCTTTTCAGCGAGAGCTGAAAAAGCTTGCCGAGCGGCATGGGATCAGTCCTGACATGAAGCACGCCACATTGTCCGTGGTCCGGGGAGGTGTGGCGCAAGCTTACCCGATGTGTAAACCCGGATATCAGGTCAGGAGATGAAGGCGTGCACTTTGCCGCGCCTGGCTGCCTTTACCGCATCTCGAACGCCTCGCGGCGGAAGCGCAGCCGTCGTCCCCACAGCCGTGCGAGCCCGGCCTTGAGCTGGTCGCCGAAGCCGCGCGGACCGCAGAACCAGACTTCCGCGCGCTGGCCGGTGGTGGCCGTAGTGGCGAGGCGTTCGGGCGTCAGGTCGTCGCCGGCGGCGCGGTCGTGGATGTGCAGGCGCACGCTCGGCAACTCGGCGCACAGGCTGCGCAGGCGTTCCACGAAGGGGTCTTGCGCGGCTCTGCGGGTGCTGTAGTGCAGCTCCACCGGCGGGGCAGCGGCGGGGGCGGCGCGCAACGCATCGAGCCAGGCCAGGAAGGGGGTGACGCCGATGCCGCCCGCGATCCAGATCTGGCGCGCAGTGTGGTCCTGGCGGCCGAGCACGAAGCGGCCATAGGGGCCTTCCACCGTGACTGCCTGGCCGACAGCTACGCGGCTGGCGAGCTGGCGGGTGTAGTCGCCCAGGGCCTTGATCTGGAAAGTGAGGCTGCGGTTGCCGTGGTCGGCGCTGGCGATGGTGAAAGGATGTGCCCCTTCGAAGCGTTCGAAGCCGATGAAGGCGAACTGCCCGGCCTGGTGTCCTGGCCAGGCGTCGTCCAGCCGACAGACGATCTCGGTGACGTCGGGGGCGGGCGAGGACACCGCAGTGACCACGCCCTGCACCTTGCGATGGCGGCCGATCCGACCCGTCAGCGCGATCAGCGAGGCCACCGTTCCGCCGGCCAGCAAGAGCGCGAGCAGTACGCCAACCGGCTGCGTCCAGTAGGAGGGTGGGGCCAGCACTGCGGCATGGAAGGCGAGCAGCAGGTAGAACACCGGCATTGCACGGTGCAGGTGGCGCCAGAATTTGTAGGGGAAGCGCTTCCACAGGCTGAGCACGACCATCGCCAGTACCAGGTAGATGGCGAATTCGCCGACTTCCTCGCCGGCGTCACGAAGCAGCTCGTAGAGGCCGCCGAACTCGTCGTGCGCCGGCCGCCCGGTGCGGCCGTAGATCGACTTGATGACGTCGTCCGACATTTCGACCAACCAGTGCAGCGCGGCGAATACCGCGGCGAGGATGCCGGCCCATTTGTGCAGGCGGAAGATGCGGTCCATGCCGCCGAGCGGGCGTTCGAGCATGGTCGGGCGGGTGGCGAGCACCATCGCCAGCGACATCAGGCCGATGGCGAGCAGGCCGCTGAGGTAGAGGCCTTGTTCGCGGACGAGCCAGGGCAGGGAGGCGGTGCCGCCGTCGAGGGCGGCGACGTTGAGGCCCCATGCGAGGGCGAGGATGCCAATGAAGGCGGATAGGACGGGGATCATGGCGGGGCCTTCCAGGTGGCGGGAACCGGGAAAGGGGCGTTGGCCGTGCCGTCACCCCCTCGCGTAAGCGCTTACTTGTTGCGCTTGACCTCGGTCTTGAGGATTTCGCCGGTCACCGGATCGACATCCAGTTCGACGCGCTGGCCCTGGGGGTCGGTGGCCTTGACCTCGTACTTGTTCTTCTCGCGCTCGACCTCGCGGAAGTCGCTGTAGCCGGCGGCTTCGAGCTTGCTCAGTACATCCTGCACGCTGAGCCAGTTGGGCTGGGCCGTGGCAGCGGCTGGGGCCGAGCTCTGGGCGAACGCCGGGGCGATGGCGGCGCCCGCGCCGATGAGTCCGCCGCTGAGGGCGAGGGTGGCGATGAGGGTGGTGGCACGCATGATTGCATCTCCTTGCTTGGGTTGGCGGTCTCGTTTCGACCGTGATGCCATGCTGCGCGCCAAGGGCTGAATCGATGCTGAAGGGGGTGTTCACCTTCCGTTAATGTCGAGCACGCTCGACCTTGGGGGGCGCGCCGTCGACGCCGCCAGGGCCTCGGCTGTGGCCGGCCATGCTTTGCCGGAGACGCAACTTCGCGTCGGCGAACGGTTCGAAGCCAGGGAACTTGCTGATGTCGTGCCGATCGACAGACGCTTCAAGCCACAATGACGCGGACCCTGGCCGGCGTCAGCGTGCGTGTCGCTGCGCGTCGCGGAGCGATTTGACGGAAGATCTCTGGATTCGATGGATACCTTGACCCACGCCCTTTCGGGGGCCCTCATCGGCCGTGTGCTCGCGGGTCGGCGCATACCTGCCGGCACCCATTCGGGCGCTTCCCGCGCTGCGCAGCCGCCGGTGTGGCAGATGGTGGTCGCCGGCACGATCGCGGCGACCTTCCCCGATCTCGACTTCGTGCTCGGCTGGATCTCCGAGCTCACCTACCTGCGCGGGCACCGCGGCGTCACCCATTCGCTCATCCTGCTGCCCTTGTGGGGGCTGCTGATCGCGTGGTTGCTGGCACGCTTCTGGTCGCGCGGCGGCCGCCCGGGGGCGGGCTGGCAGGGCTTCTACCCGGTGGTGTGCGCGGCGATCTTCGTGCACATCCTGGGCGATCTCATCACCCAGTTCGGCACCATGATCCTGGCGCCGTTCTCCGACCATCGCTTCGGCTGGGGCACCACCTTCATCATCGACCTGCCCTTCACCGGCATCATCGTGGCCGGCCTGCTCGCCAGTGCGCTGTGGCGCAGCAGCCGGGTGCCGGCGACGGCGGCGCTGGTCCTGCTCGCCGCCTGGGTGGGCGTGCAGGCGACGGGGCGCGCCGAGGCGATCGACGCCGCGCGCGCCTACGCTTCGGCCAAGGGCATTGCCGTGGTCGAGGTGGATGCAGCGCCGCGCCCGGCGTCGCCGTTCAACTGGACGGCGATCGTGTTCGACGGCGAGCGCTATCACTACGCCCACATCAACACGCGGCGCAGTACGCCGTTGGTGGTGACGGAAGCCGACAACTTCATCCGCCGCTTCTCCGCACCCTACATGCCGGTGGCGATGGCGCAGTGGCAGGTGGCCGAGCGCTTCGGCAACGGTGACGGCCGCGAGCTGGCCGAGAAGGTGTGGCAGGCCGAGGATTTCGCCTTCTATCGCTGGTTCGCGATGTTCCCGGTGCTCGACCATGCCGAGCGCGATGCCGACGGGCAGGTGTGCGCCGCCTTCCGCGACCTGCGCTTCGTGACCCCGGGGCGCGGCCGCGAACCTTTCGTGTTTGGCCTGTGCGGCCGTGGCGGCGACTGGCGCCTGTTCGAGCGTGAGGGCGACGTGCGGCGCTGGATCGACGTACGATGACGGGCATGAATCCAGACCCTTCACGCGACGGGGCAGGCGCCGTGCCGGTCCGCAAGCGGCCGCGCTGGCGGCGCTGGGCGCTCGAGATCGCGATCTTCATCGGCCTCTTCCTGGCCATCCAGGCCTGGATGGCACGCGACGTGCCTGCCGGCCCGGCGCCCGACTTTGCCGCCTTGGCCGCCGATGGCCAGCCGCTGAGCCTGGCCGAGTGGCGCGCCGCGCATCCGGGCAGGGCGGTCGGGGTCTACTTCTGGGCCGACTGGTGTCCGATCTGCACCGCGCAGGAGGGCACGATCGATGCCGTTCAGGCTGACCATCCGGTGCTGTCGGTGGCGATGCAGTCGGGCGACGCGGCGGCCGTGGCCGCGGTGCTGGCCGGGCGCGGGCTCGACTGGCCGACCGCGATCGACGCCGATGGCCGCATCGCCCAGGCCTATGGCCTGCGTGGCGTGCCGGCCTTCGTCGTGGTGGATGCGGCGGGGGCGATCCGCTCCGTATCGCTCGGCTACAGCACGGGCTGGGGGCTGCGCGCCCGCCTGTGGTGGGCGGGGCTGAGTTCGTGAGGACGACGTGATGGGCGCGCCGGGGCTGCTCACGGCCTTCACCGCAGGTGCGGCGGCGCTGGCCGGCGGCCGCGCGCTGGTGCATTGGGGTATCCGCAAGGGGCTGGCGGCGCCGCGGGTGGCGCACCACACCGACCCGGCGGCGCTCGGGCTCGACTTTGACGCGCTACGCATCGCCACCGCCAACGGCCGTACGCTGCACGCCTGGTTCATCCCCGCGCCGGGGGCGTCCGCTGCCGCGCCGGCACTGGTGGTGATGCACGGCTGGGGCGGCAATGCCGCGCTGATGCTGCCGCTGGCGCGCCCGCTGCACGAGGCCGGCTTCGCCACGCTGTTCGTCGATGCGCGCTGCCATGGCGCGAGCGACGACGACAGCTTCGCCTCACTGCCGCGCTTCGCCGAGGACGCCGAGCATGCCTTCGCCTGGCTGGCCACACGGGCCGGGGTCGATCCGCGCCGTATCGCGCTGTTCGGGCATTCGGTGGGGGCGGGCGCAGTGTTGCTGGCGGCCGCGCGCACGCCACAGGTGGCCGCCGTGGTCAGCGTCGCCGCGTTCTCGCATCCGGCGGCGATGATGCGGCGCTGGCTCGCCGTCAAGCGTATTCCGGAAAAGCCAGTGGGGCGCTACATCCTCGATTACGTACAGAAGACCATCGGCCACCGCTTCGACGACATCGCGCCGGTCGCGACCATCGGTCGCATCCGCCGCCCGGTGCTGCTGATCCATGGCGAGGATGACGAGGTGGTGCCGATTGCCGAGGCGCGGCAGATCTTCGCGGCGCGCGGCGACACCCCGGTCGAACTGCTGACGCTGGCCGGCGATCACGAGTCCTTTGCCGACCTGGAGCACAACATGGGGCGGCTGGTGGCCTTCCTGCGGGAGGGCTTAGGGGGCGCCGCGGGCGAAGGATGACGCGCAGCAGTGCGCGTGTGCGGGTCAGGCTTGTTCGATCAGGCTTCTGATGGCGCCCTGGATGCCGCTGACGAGGCGTCCGCGGTCAAGCTCCGGGTTTCGGATGCTGCGTAGCAGCAGGCCCTCGAACAGCGTGGCGAGGACTTCGACCATGCCTTCTATCTTCGCGTCGTCGTCGTCGTGGCCTGCGGCGCTGCGGATGGCGCGCAGGGTTGCGGCCAGGCTGCGCCTGCAGGCGAGGTCGGCCTCGCGCACGATCTCGGCGACGCGAGGGTTGCGCGCGGCTTCTGCTGCGATCTCGAGCTTGAGCCCGGCGGTGGCGGGGTCCAGTTGGTCTGCGACGCCTTCGGCCGCGCGCTCGATAAGGGCCTGTCCGATATCGCCCGCTGCCCTCAGTTCGGCACTCAGCTTCAACAGACCCTCAAGATCCTGCGCCACGATGGCGGCGATGATCGCCTCCTTGTTGTCGAAGTAGTGATAGATGTGGCCGGCACTCATGCCGGCGCTCTTCGAGATCTGCGCTATGCTGGCGCCATGGAAGCCGTGCTCGCGAAAGCACTGCGCGGCGGCGCACAGAATCTGCTGGCGGCGCGCCTCGGCGCGGGTGTGGTCGGTCGTGCTGGATGATGTGGGCATGTAATGGTCTCCTGCGATCCTGGCCGTGGATCGTCTTTTCGATCTTGCACTGCAGCAGAGACTAACATAGAATGAGCGTTCAATCTAGAATAACCATTCTAAAGAGCAGGTCTTGTTCGCGCTGGCCAGGAGCTGGGGTGGAGCAAGGGCTTGCTTGCTCAAGAGAGGCCTGACCCATGCACTTCTCCCGCATTCCCCTGTCACGCGCAGCCGCGGCGCTGTCGCTGGTCCTGGGCGCTGTCTTCCTCGCCGGCTGCGGCCAGGGCAATGGCGGCGCCGCGGCGGCGGCGGGCGCGCCGCCGCC
>NZ_AMXB01000043.1:0-36215 GCF_000310125.2 Thauera sp. 27 | reverse complement strand
TGCGGCCAGGGCAATGGCGGCGCCGCGGCGGCGGCGGGCGCGCCGCCGCCGCCGGCCGTCACCGTCATCACTGTCCAGACCGAATCCGTGCCCATGGTGGTGGAGTTGCCCGGGCGCACCACGCCGTCATTGATTGCCGAACTGCGCCCGCAGGTCACCGGCATCCTGACCCAGCGCGCCTTCAATGAGGGCAGCGAGGTCAAGGCAGGCCAGGTCCTGTACCGCATCGATGCGGCACCCTATCAGGCCGCCTACGACAGTGCCCGTGCCAGCCTGGCGCGCGCCGAGGCCAATGCCGATGCGGCGCGGCTGCGTGCGGAACGCCATGCCGGGCTGGTGGCGATCGAGGCGGTCAGCAAGCAGGCCAACGACGATGCGCAGGCCGCGCTCAAGCAGGCGCGTGCCGAGGTTGCCGCCGCGAAGGCCGCAGTCGACAAGGCGAAGATCGACCTCGACTACACCCAGCTCAAGGCGCCGATCGCGGGCCGGATCGGCCGCTCGGCGGTGACGCCGGGGGCCTTGGTCACCGCCAACCAGGCACAGGCGCTCGCCACCGTGCAGCGCCTCGACCCCATCTATGTCGACCTCACGCAGTCCAGCGCCGACATGCTGCGCCTGCGTCGCGAGGTCGAATCGGGCCGCGTGCAGCGTGGTGCCGGCGGCGCTGTGGAAGTCCGGCTGCTGCTCGAAGACGGCAGCGAGTACGCAGCGGCGGGCCGCCTGGCCCTGTCCGAGGTGACGGTGGACGAAGGCACGGGCAGCGTGACGCTGCGCGCCGAGTTCCCCAACCCCACGGGTGACCTGCTGCCGGGCATGTACGTCCGTGCGCGCCTGCCGCAAGGCGTGCGCGCCGAGGCGGTGCTGGTGCCGCATGCGGCTGTGGTGCGCGACGCGCGCGGCAGTGCGCTGGTGATGGTGGTCGATGAGCAGAACGTGGTTCAGGCGCGTCCGGTAGAGGTCGTGCAGGCGTTCGGCGACAAGTGGGTGCTGGGCGGTGGCCTGCAGGCGGGCGAGCGCGTCATCACCGAGGGCCTGCAGCGCGTTCGCCCCGGCGTGACCGTGCAGCCCGACCAGGCCGGCGTGGCGCCGGCCGCCGCGGCCCAGCAGTGAGGTAGCCACCATGGCCCGCTTTTTCATCGACCGACCCATCTTCGCGTGGGTCATCGCCATCGTCATCATGCTTGCCGGCGCGCTGTCCATCCAGCAGCTGCCGGTGTCGCAGTATCCCTCCATCGCACCGCCGGCCATCGTCATCAACGCGCGCTATCCCGGCGCTTCGGCCAAGGCGGTCGAGGACTCGGTGACGCAGATCATCGAGCAGAAGATGACCGGGCTCGATGGCCTGCTGTACATGAAGTCGACCAGTGACTCCTACGGCAATGCCGCGGTGACGCTGACCTTCTCGGCCGACACCGACCCCGACATTGCCCAGGTGCAGGTGCAGAACAAGATGCAGACGGCGCTGCCGCTGCTGCCGCAGCCGGTGCAGCAGCAGGGGGTGACCGTCGCCAAGTCGGCGGCCAACTTCCTGATGGTGGTCGGCTTCGTGTCGGAAGATGGCACGCAGTCGGGCACCGACCTGTCGGATTTCCTCGTGTCCTCGGTGCAGGATCCGCTGTCGCGGGTCGAGGGGGTCGGCGAGGTTCAGGTGTTCGGCTCCCAGTACGCGATGCGGGTCTGGCTCGACCCCGCGAAGCTGACCAATTTCCGCCTCACGCCGGGCGACGTGCGCCAGGCCTTGCAGGCGCAGAACGCCGAGGTGTCCGCCGGCCAGCTCGGCGGTACGCCCGCCGTGCCCGGTCAGGGCTTCACCGCCACCATCACGGCGCAGAGCCGGCTGCAGACCGCGGAACAGTTCGAGGACATCCTGCTGCGGAGCAGCGCGCAGGGCGGCGAGGTGCGGCTGCGCGACGTGGCGCGCGTCGAGATCGGTGCCGAGAACTACGGCACCGTCGCCCGCTTCAACGGCCAGCCCGCCGCGGGCGTCGGCATCCGCCTGGCTTCGGGGGCCAACGCGCTCGACACCGCGACCGCGGTGCGCGCCCGACTCGATGACATGCAGCGCTACTTCCCTGCCGGGGTGCAGTACGTCGTGCCCTACGACACTACGCCCTTCGTCAAGATCTCCATCCAGTCGGTGGTGATGACCCTGATCGAGGCGGTGGTGCTGGTCTTCCTGGTCATGTACCTGTTCCTGCAGAACCTGCGCGCGACCCTGATCCCGACCATGGCAATTCCGGTGGTGCTGCTCGGCACCTTCGGTCTGATGGCGGCGTTTGGCTTCTCGATCAATACGCTGACCATGTTCGGCATGGTGCTGGCGATCGGCCTGCTGGTCGATGACGCCATCGTCGTGGTGGAGAACGTCGAGCGCGTCATGACCGAGGAGGGCCTGCCGCCCAAGGAGGCCACCAAGCGCTCGATGGACCAGATCACCAGCGCACTGATCGGCATCGGCCTGGTGCTGTCGGCCGTGTTCGTGCCGATGGCCTTCTTCGGCGGCTCGACCGGCGTGATCTACCGCCAGTTCTCGATCACCATCGTGTCCGCGATGGCGCTGTCAGTGCTGGTGGCGATCGTGTTCACACCGGCGTTGTGCGCAACCATGCTCAAACCGGTGCAGCAAGGTCATGGTCATGGCGAAGGTGGCCTGCTGGGCGGCTTCTTCACCTGGTTCAACCGCAGTTTCGACCGCAGCACGCGGCGCTACGAGTCCGCCGTTGGCGGCATCCTCAAGCGCAGCGTGCGCTTCCTGGCGATCTACCTTGCCATCGTTGCGGTGCTCGGCCTGTTGTTCATGCGCATGCCGACCTCCTTTCTGCCGGAGGAAGACCAGGGCGTGATGTTCAATCAGGTCGTGCTCCCCGCCGGGGCGACCCAGGAGCGCACGCTGGAGGTGCTGAAGAAGGTCGAGGACCATTTCCTCGAGAACGAGAAGGACACCGTGCGTGCGATCTTCACCGTCGCCGGCTTCTCCTTCGGTGGCAGCGGCCAGCACATGGGCATCGGCTTCGTCAATCTCAAGCACTGGGACGAACGCAAGGCACCGGGCATGGATGTGAAATCGGTCGCCGGCCGAGCGATGGGCGCTTTCTCGCAGATCCGCGAGGCCATGGTGTTCGCCTTCGTGCCGCCGGCGGTGATCGAGCTCGGCACCTCGGGTGGCTTCACGGTGCAGATGCAGGACCGCTCGGGTCTCGGCCATGACGCCCTGCTCGCCGCACGCAACCAGTTCCTCGGCATGGCAGCGCAGGATCCGCGTCTGGTGGGTGTGCGCCCGAACGGCCAGGAAGACATGCCCGAGCTCAAGCTCGACGTCGATCATGCCAGGGCGGGTGCACTCGGCCTGTCCATCGCCGACATCAACGACACGCTCGCCACCGCCTGGGGCGGCAGCTACGTGAACGACTTTCTCGATCGCGGCCGCATCAAGAAGGTGTATCTGCAGGGCGATGCCGCCGCGCGCATGACGCCGGAAGACCTCGACCAGTGGTTCGTGCGCAACAAGGCGGGCGACATGGTGCCGTTCTCGGCCTTTGCCAGCTCGCACTGGACCTATGGTTCGCCGCGTCTCGAGCGCTTCAACGGCCAGCCGTCGATGGAGCTCCTCGGCCAGGCTGCCCCCGGGCTTTCGTCCGGCGAGGCGATGCAGGCGGTCGAGGAGATCATGGCCAAGCTGCCGCCGGGCATCGGCTACGACTGGTCGGGCACGTCTTACGAGGAACGTCGCAGCGGGTCGCAGGCACCGGCACTGTATGCCTTGTCGCTGCTGGTGGTGTTCCTGTGCCTGGCGGCGCTGTACGAGAGCTGGTCGGTGCCTTTTGCGGTGATGCTGGTGGTCCCGCTCGGCGTGCTCGGCGCGCTGATGGCGGCGACCGGACGCGGGCTGTCCAACGACGTGTATTTCCAGGTCGGCCTGCTCGCCACCATCGGCCTGTCGTCCAAGAACGCGATCCTGATCGTGGAGTTCGCCAAGGCGCAGATGGAGGAACAGGGCAAGGACCTGGTGTCGGCCACGCTCGCCGCGGTGCGCATGCGCTTGCGGCCGATCCTGATGACCTCGCTGGCCTTCGGGTTTGGCGTGCTGCCGCTGGCGATCGCCACCGGCGCCGGAGCCGGCAGCCAGAACGCGATCGGTACCGGCGTGCTCGGCGGCACGATCTCCGCGACCCTGCTCGGCATCTTCTTCGTGCCGCTGTTCTATGTCGTGATCAAGCGCATTTTCCCGGACAAGTCCGGCGCTGCGGCGACTGCGCCCGCTGCCCAGGAGGGACGTTGAAATGATTGACCATGTTTCCAACATTGCGGCCGCAGGTGCTGCGTCGCAGCCGGCGCGGGCGAGCCGCCGCCGCCCGCCGCTGCGCGCCTTGATGGTGGCGCTGGCGGCCAGCGCCCTGGGTGCGTGCTCGATGATGCCGGCCTACGAGCGTCCGGTGGCGCCGGTGCCGGCGAGCTTGCCGCAGACCCAGCAGAGCGCCGGGCCGGTCAGCGCGCAGGCGGGCGACAGCGCTGCCTGGGCCGACTACTTTGCCGACGAGCGCCTGCGCGGGGTGATCGCGCTCGCCCTCGACAACAACCGTGACCTGCGCATCGCAGCGCTCAACATCGAGCGTGCGCGGGCGCAGTACGGCATCCAGCGTGCAGATCTGTTGCCGTCGATCGCGGTCAGCGGCGGGCAGAGCGCGCAGCGTGTGCCGGGCGACCTCAACATGAGCGGCGAGCCCGCCATCAGCCGCCAGTATTCGGCCAACCTCGGTTTCGCATCCTACGAACTGGACTTTTTCGGCCGCGTGCGCAGTCTCGAGGAGCAGGCCCTGCAGGTCTACCTCGGCACCGAAGAGGCGCGCCGCAGCGCGCAGGTCAGCCTGGTGGCCGAGGTCGCCAACGCCTGGTTGCGCCTGGCTGCCGACCGCGAGCGCCTGGCGTTGGCGCGCAGCACGCTGGAGACGCGCCAGCAGTCGGTGACGCTGGTGCGCCGCAGCCTGGAACTGGGCGCGGTGTCGGCGCTCGACCTCAACCAGGCCGAGACCCTGCTGCAGACGGCACGTGCCGACGCCGCACGTTATGCCGCGCTGGTGGCGCAGGATGAGAATGCGCTCGCGCTGCTCGTCGGTGCCGCTGTCCCGGCCGGCTTGCAGCCCCCGGCGCTGGACGACAGCGTGGCCGCCGTGCCGGTGCTGCCGGCAGATCTGTCCTCGGAGGTGCTGGTGCGCCGGCCCGATGTGGCGCAGGCCGAGCGCGCGTTGATGGCGGCCAATGCGAGCATCGGCGCGGCGCGCGCAGCCTTCTTCCCGCGCATCACGCTCACCGCCAGCGCGGGGACCGCGAGCAGCACGCTCGACGGCTTGTTCGACGCGGGTTCGGGGGCGTGGAGCTTCGTGCCGCAGATCCGCATCCCGATCTTCGAGGCCGGCCGTCTGCAGGCGAGCCTGGACGTGGCCGAGATCCAGCGCGACATCAATGTCGCGCAGTACGAGAAGGCGATTCAATCGGCCTTCCGCGAGGTGGCCGACGCGCTCGCCGAGCGTGCCACGCTTGCCGAGCAGCTCGCGGCGCGCCAGGCACTGGTGCAGGCGACGCAGCGCAGCTTCGAGCTGTCCGAGGCGCGCTACAAGGGTGGGGTGGACAGCTATCTCAACCTGCTCGATGCGCAACGCAGCCTGTACGGGGCGCAGCTCGAGCTGATCGGCACGCGCCTGAGCGATGCGGTGAACCGCGTCGCCTTGTACAAGGCCCTGGGCGGCGGCTGGCGGTGAGGTGGTGGGGCCCCGTCAGCCGGGGCGCCCACCTGCAGCCTTACTCACATTCGGCAGTGCAGTCGCCGGTGCTGCAATCGGCCACGGCGACCTTGCAGGCCTGCTTGCTGCGATAGACCATGCGGTGGTCGTTCTCGTAGTCGCACACCAGTCGGGTGAGGCCGTTCTTGCTGTCGCTGCTCATGCGCAGCGGCTTCGAGGCGTGGATCTGTTCGGCCGGCACATTGCACGACAGGTAGCCGCTGAACTTGCCGTCGGCAGACTCCCACATGGCGATGTTCTTCGCTTCCTTGTAGTTCTCGAAGGTCGAGCAGGTCAGCACGTCACGGCCGTACAGGCGCGCGTTGTCGCCACAGAAGCCCATGTAGGTGTACTTGAGCTCGGCCTCGGTCGGGCAGGCGGCGACCTGTACGGCGGTCTTGAGGTCGGGGCAGGCGTGGTTGTCGGCGTGTGCCGGACCGGAGAGCAGGCCGGCGGCCAGGCAGAGTCCAATCAAGGCCTTGAACGGCGGGGTGCGTCTGTGCATCGTGTCCTCGTGGGGTCGAGTTTGCGGTTGATCGATTGGCGATTGTTGGCGGCGGCTTACCAGAACTTCCACCACCATTTGCGCTTCTTCATCGCCTGCTCGACGTGATCGGACCACTTGGTCTCGCCGCCGGATTCGATGAAGTAGGCTCCGAAGCGCTTGTCGGCCTCGTTGATATGGCGAGTCAGCCACACCTTGAGGAAGTGCAGCAGTTCGAAGGTGATGGTGGCCTGCCCGGTATCGAGCTTTTCCTGCAGTGCGCGCACCTGGCCGATCAGATCTTCGTGGTTCTGCTTGTGTGCAGCGAACTCGGGGTAGTTCGACACCCGCATCAGGCTTTCCTCTACGGCGAAGTGCGTGCGTGTGTAGTCGGCGAGCTTGTCCAGTATCTGGCGCGAGGTCGCGGAGCCGTGATGCTCCCGGATTGCCTCATGCAGTTGGTTGAGCAGGTCGACGAGTTCCTTGTGCTGTTCGTCGATCTCCTGCAGCCCGACGCTGAACTCATCGGACCAGTGGAAGAGGTCGGTCGTCATGGTTTTACATGGCTGAGGTCGAAACCCGAAGGCTAACCCTTTTCCTGGCAAGGTGATTGACTGTGGTCAACGATGGGCATCTTCTTTGCAATGCAAGTGCGCTGCTTTGTGGCGGCCGCTATTGCTATCCTTGCAGGCCATGGATCGCGGACAAACACCCTTGAGCGCCTCTGAGGCAAGCAGCCACCGCTTGGGCCGGCTCGAAGTGCACTGGCTGGCCGAGCTGGTGCGCCGCCATGAGACGCGGCACGGGCCTCTCGACGACGACGAAGCCAATGCCCAGGCGCGCAAGGCCGGCCCTGACTTCGGCGCGCGCGTGCTGCAGCGTGCCGCGCTGCTTGGTGCGCGCATGGGCTGGTGCGATGCGGTCGTACGCTGGCATGGGCGTGCGCGCATGCTGCTTGCGCTTGCGCTCCTGCTCGCGCTGCTTGCCGGCTTTGCGGCCGCTGCGGGTGTGCTCGGCGATGGCGGGCGACCGATCAACGTGGTGTGGGCCGTCGGTGGTCTGCTCGGCGTGCATGTGCTGAGTCTGCTGCTGTGGCTGCTCGGCCTTGGGCTGCAGGGGCGCATGGGGGGCGGCCCTGGCCGCGGTGGCCTGCTTGGGCGCGCGTGGCTCAGGCTGGTGGGCGTCCTCGACCGCAGCCAGGCGGCTGCCGATCTGCCCGCCGCGCTCGGCAGTCTGCTGGCGCGCGGACGCCTGGCCGCGTGGGGCATCGGCGCGGTGAGCCACGCGCTGTGGCTGGCGGCACTGCTGGGCGCGGCGCTGGGTGTGCTGGTGCTGCTGGCGACCCGGCGCTACGGCTTCGTGTGGGAGACCACCATTTTGCCCGCGCACACCTTCATCAGTCTCAGCGCGGCGCTTGGCGCGCTGCCGGCGGCAATCGGCTTCCCGGTGCCCGACGCTGCGCTGGTCGCGGCCAGCGGCGACGCGCCGATGCTGGAGGAGGCTGGTCGACGCGCATGGGCGGGCTGGTTGCTCGGTGCGGTGGTGGTCTATGGCGTGCTGCCGCGCCTGGCGCTGGCACTGCTGTGCGCGGGCCTATGGCAGCGTGGCCTGGGCCGCATCGGCCTGGATGTGTCGCTGCCGGGGTATGCCCGCCTGCGCCCGCTGTTGATGCCCGACAGCCTGCGCATCGGCGTCAGCGATCCCGAGCCCGCCCGCATGCCGCGACCGCAACGCCACGCGGCAGCGGCGTCTGCTGCGGACGACGTGATCGCCGTGGCGCTCGAACTTGGAGAAGACCTCGATTGGCCGCCGCAGCGGTCCGGGATGCCCTGGCAGGACGGCGGACGCATCGACTCGCGTGAGCAGCGCCGTACCCTCCTGGAGCGGCTTGCGGCCCGCCCGCCCGCGCGCCTGCTGGTCGCGGTGGATGCGCGCCAGACACCGGATCGCGGCAGTCTCGGGCTCGTCGCCGACCTGGCTGACCGCAGTGCCGCAATCAAGGTCTGGGCGCGCACTGCCGGCCGGCCTGCCGCGCGCCTGCCGCAGTGGCGCGATGGTCTTGCCCGCCTCGGGCTCGATGGCGCCCTGGTCGAGGATGAGGCCGCAGCGCTCGCCTGGCTGGAACAGGCGGGCGGCGAAGGATGAATGCATGCACGCGATGAATGACACCTTGCGCCTGGCCGTGGTCGGCCACACCAACACCGGCAAGACCTCGCTGCTGCGCACCCTGGCGCGGGACGTGGGTTTTGGCGAGGTATCGGACTGCGCTGGCACCACGCGCCATGTCGAGGGCCTGCGCCTGATGGCCGACGGTTTGCCAGCGGCCGAGCTCTTCGATACGCCCGGCATGGAGGATGCGATCGCGTTGCTGGAGTTCAGCGATGGCCTGGTCGCAGCAGGCGAGCGTGTGGACGGGCCGGAGCGTGTCGCACGCTTTCTCGCCAGCGAGGCGGCGCGTGGCCGCTTCGAGCAGGAGGCCAAGGTGTTGCGGCAGATGCTGGCGAGCGATGCCGCGCTGTACGTGATCGATGCGCGCGACCCGGTACTGCCCAAGCACCGCGACGAACTCGAACTGCTCGCCGCCTGCGCCCGTCCCGTGCTACCGGTGCTCAACTTTGTCGCCGTGCCGAATGCGCGGGTGGCCGACTGGCGCGCCGCGCTCGCGCGCCTCGGCCTGCATGCGGTGGTGAGCTTCGACACCGTGGCGCCACCGCTCGACGGTGAGCGCGAGCTGTTCGACACACTCGCTACCCTGATCCACGCCCATCGCCCCCGGCTGCAGGCGCTCATCGATGCGCGTGCGCGCGAAGCCGATGCTCGCCGCGAGGCCGCGCAACGCCTCGTTGCCGAGCTGCTCGTGGAGCTCGCCGCCCGTCGCGACCGTATCGACGAGCCCGCCGGCGAGGCCAGCGAGGCCGCGCTGAAGGCCGCGGTCGAGCGCCTGCACGCCGTGGTGCGCGCGCGCGAACAAGCCTGTGTCGATGCCTTGCTGCGCCTTTACCGCTTCCGCCCCGATGATGCCCGGCTCGACGAACTGCCGCTCGCCGACGGACGCTGGGAGGATGACCTCTTCAACCCCGAGACCCTGCGCCAGATGGGCGTTCGCCTGGGCACCGGCGCCGCAGCGGGGGCGGCCGCCGGCGTCGGTGTGGACCTGATGGTGGGCGGCATCACGCTGGGTGCCGCGGCGGCGCTCGGTGCCCTCGCCGGTGGCCTGTGGCAGACCTTCGGCCACTATGGCGAGCGCATCGCCGCCAAGTTGCGCGGCCACCGCGAACTGACGGTCGACGATGCCATCCTGCGTATCGTCGCACTGCGCCAGCGCGAACTGCTTGCAGCGCTGGAAGGCCGCGGTCACGCTGCGATGCAGCCGATCGAGCTCGGTCGCGCAGCCGCAACGGCGGCGGTCGCGCCGGCAGTCGAGTCAGCGGTCGACCCGGTCGTCCGCCAGTGGCGCAGCGGGGCGCTGCCAGCGGCGCTCGGCCGTGCCCGTGCCCACTCCGAGTGGGCAGGCGAGGCGGCCGATGCGGACAAGGACGAGGCGATCGCCGAACTGCTGGCTGCCCTCGCCTGAGCCTGCCGTCCTCAGTAACGCACCCCGGGCGGCGGGCTGAACGAGTCGATCGCGTTGAGATAGGCCGCACGCGCGAAGGCACTCGGGTCGGCCAGCCTGCGCTGGCTCATCGAGCCCTTTAGCTGCGCCACCGATTCGTATTCACGCTCGTGCATCCAGCGCGTCATGCCCGCCAGCGTTTCGGTGAGGGCTTGCGGGCCGTTCTTCAGCAATGCGCTCGCCATGTGCACCACGTCGGCACCGGCGAGCAGCATCTTGAGCGCGCCCTCTGCCCCATGCACGCCGCCGGTCGCGGCCAGGCTCAGGCTGGTGTGGCCGTGCAGCAGCGCGATCCAGCGCATCGTGAGCAGGCCGTCGGCCGGCGAGGACAGCTGCACGCGGTCGACCACGGACAAGGTGTCGAGGTCGATGTCGGGCTGGAAGAAGCGGTTGAAGAGGGACACGCCGGCGCCGCCGGCCGCTTCGATGCGGGCAACGAAGTTGGGCAGCGCGGAGAAGAAGGGCGACAGCTTCATCGTCACCGGGATCTTGACCACCGCAGTCAGCTCGCGCAGCAGGGCGAGGTAGCGCTCCTCCAGCGCGGTGCCGGTGAGCGCCGGGTCGCTCGCCATGTACCAGGCGTTGAGTTCGAGCGCGTCGGCGCCGGCTGCTTCCATCTCGCGGCCGAGCTCGACCCAGCCCGACAGCGAACTGCCGTTGAGGCTGGCGATGACCGGGATGGACAAGCGCGCCTTCAGGCACTCGATCTGCTCGAGGTAGGTGTCGAGCTTGCTTTGGTAGCCGGCGTCGGCAGGCAGGTGGCCGGCAGCTTCGCCGAAGGTGTCGGGATGGATCAGGAAGCGGTCCAGCATGCGCTCGTCGTTGATCACATCCTCCTCGAACAGCGAGTGCATGACGATTGCCGCCGCTCCAGCGTCCTCCAGATGGAGCACCGGGTCGAGGCTGCGGCTGAGCGGCGTGGAGGACGGCACGAGCGGGTTCTTCAGCGCCAGGCCGAGGTAGGTGGTGCGCAGGTCGGGGGTGTCGAGCTCAGCCATTTTGCGTGTCTCCGGTGCGGGCGGCGGCATCCCCGCTGCCAGTTTCGTCCATGGCGGGCAGGGCGGCCAGCTCCATGTAGTCGTGGTGGCGGTGGCGGGCGTGGCGTTCGGCCTCATTCAGGAAGCGCTCGGACGCACCGGGGTTCTGGCGCTCGAGCACGGTGAAGCGGGCCTCGTTGCGGGCGAAGTCGCGGTAGGGCACGCTCGGCGCAGCGCTATCCACCGACAGCGGGTTGCGGCCCTGTGCGCGCAGCCGTGGGTCGTAGCGCAGCAGCGGCCAGTGGCCGGACTTCACCGCCAGGTCCTGCTGGTGCAGGTTGAAGGACATGTCCACGCCGTGGGCGATGCAGGGGCTGTAGGCGATGATGATCGACACCCCCGGGTAGCTCTCGGCGTCGAGGAAGGCCTTGAGCGTATGCACGTCCTTGGCGCCGTAGGCCACCTTGGCGACGAACACGTTCTCGTAGTCCATCGCGATCTTGGCCAGGTCCTTCTTGTGCGCGGGCTTGCCGCCGGCGGCGAACTTGGCCACCGCGCCCAGCGGTGTGGCCTTGGAGTTCTGTCCGCCGGTATTGGAATACACCTCGGTGTCGAGCACGAGGATGTTCACGTCCTCGCCCGAGGCCATCACGTGGTCGAGGCCGCCGAAGCCGATGTCGTAGGCCCAGCCGTCGCCGCCGATGATCCACACGCTGCGCCGGACCAGGTACTCGGCGAGCGCCGCGAGCTGGTGCGCGGCCGGGGTGTCGATGGTCGCGAGACTCTGTTTCAGCAGTGCGACGCGTTCGCGCTGTTCGTGGATGCCGGCCTCGGTGTGCTGGTCGGCATCGAGCAGCGCGGCGACGAGCTCAGTGCCGAGCGCCTCGCCATGGGTCGCCGCCAGCGCTTGCAACTGGGTACGCGCGGCGGCGGCGAGCTGGTCGGTGGCCAGGCGCATGCCGAGGCCGAATTCGGCGTTG
Organism: Thauera sp. 27; assembly: GCF_000310125.2. Lineage (NCBI taxonomy): Bacteria > Pseudomonadati > Pseudomonadota > Betaproteobacteria > Rhodocyclales > Zoogloeaceae > Thauera > Thauera sp. 27. The sequence continues at coordinate 24,384 of NZ_AMXB01000043.1, read as the reverse complement.
TCCTCGAACAGCGAGTTGTTCCAGGCCGGGCCGCGGCCGTCGGCGTCGGTGCAGTAGGGCGTGGTCGGCAGGTTGCCGCCGTAGATCGACGAGCAGCCGGTGGCGTTGGCCACCAGCATGCGGTCGCCGAAGAGCTGTGTGGCCAGGCGGATGTAGGGCGTCTCGCCGCAGCCGACGCAGGCGCCGGAGAACTCGAACAGCGGCTGCAGCAGCATCGAGCCGGGGATGGTGGTGCGCTTGGCGTCGCGGCGGGCGAGGTCGGGGAGCTTGAGGAAGTAGTCCCAGTTCTCCACCTCCTGCGCGCGCAGCGGGGGCTGCTGCGCCATGTTGAGCGCCTTGTGCGAGACGTTGGACTTGTCGCGGATCGGGCATACGTCCACGCACAGCGTACAGCCGGTGCAGTCCTCGGGCGCCACCTGGTAGCTCATGTGGGTGCCGGGGGCGTAGTCCTTGCTGCGCGCGGGAGTGTGTTTGAAAGCAACAGGGGCGTCGGCGACGAGATCAGAAGGGAAGATCTTGGCGCGGATCGCCGAGTGCGGGCACACGAAGACGCATTTGCCGCACTGGGTGCATAGTTTCTCGTCCCACACCGGGATTTCGAGCGCGAGGTTGCGCTTTTCGTGGCGCGCGGTGCCGGTGGGCCAGGTCCCGTCGACCGGCAGCAGCGACACCGGCAGGGCGTCGCCTTTGCCCTGGATGAGGGGAAGGGTGACGCGGCGGGTGAAGGCGTCGAGGCCGGCGGCGATCGCAACCGCGCCGGCCGCGGCGTCTGGCGCGGCCTGCGTCTCGGGCACGTCGACGCGCTGCAGCGCGGCCACGGTGGCGTCGATGGCGCGGTAGTTCTGCTCGGCGATGCGCCGGCCCTTGCGGCCGTAGGTCTTCTCCACCGCGCGCTTGATCGCGGCGATCGCCTGGTCCTGCGGCAGGATGCCGGAGATGGCGAAGAAGCAGGTCTGCATCACGGTGTTGATGCGCCGCCCCATGCCGGCGTCGAGCGCGACCTGGTAGGCGTCGATGACCCAGAAGCTGATCTTCTTCTCCACCATGCGGCGCTGCATCGCCGCCGGCAGCGTCGCCCACACCTTGTCGGCGGGCAGGCTGGCGTTGAGCAGGAACACCGCGCCCGGTGCGGCGTGGGCGAGCACGTCGTGCTGCTCGATGAAGAGCGGCTGGTGACAGGCGACAAACCTGGCGTCGCCCTCGCCGGTGAGGTAGGCCGAGCGGATCGGCTGCGGGCCGAAGCGCAGGTGCGACACCGTCATCGCACCCGACTTCTTGGAGTCGTAGACGAAATAGCCCTGGGCGAAGAGCGCGGTCTCGTCGCCGATGATCTTGATCGAGTTCTTGTTGGCCGACACCGTGCCGTCCGAGCCCAGGCCGTAGAACACCGCGGCGAAGGCGCTGGCGGCAGCGTCGGTGCGGAAGCCGGCGTCCCAGGGCAGCGACAGGCCGGTGACGTCGTCCTCGATGCCGATGGTGAAGCGGCGGCGCGGCGCGGCCTGCTGCAACTCTGCGAACACGGCGCACACCATGGCGGGGTTGAACTCCTTGGAGCCCAGGCCGTAGCGGCCGCCGATCACCCTCGGCATGGCGGCGAAGTGGGGTGCGGTGCCGGCCTGGTCCTCGGCCAGCGCCACCACTACGTCCTTGAACAGTGGCTCGCCGTCGGCGCCGGGTTCCTTGCAGCGGTCGAGCACCGCCAGGCTGCGCACGCTGTGTGGCAGCGCCGCGAGCAGGGCGGCGGGGGCAAAGGGGCGGAACAGGCGCACCTTCAGCAGGCCCACCTTGTCGCCGCGGGCGGCGAGGTGGGCCACCGTCTCTTCCACCGTGTCCGCACCCGAACCCATGATCACGATCACGCGCTCGGCATCGGGCGCGCCGACGTAGTCGAACAGCTTGTAGCGGCGGCCGGTGAGCGCGGCGAAGTCGTCCATCGCCTGCTGCACGACGGTGGGGAAGGCGTCGAACCAGGGGTTCTGCGCCTCGCGGGCCTGGAAGAACACGTCCGGGTTCTGCGAGGTGCCGCGGATCACCGGGCGCTCGGGCGACAGCGCACGTGCGCGCTGCGCCGCGATGCGCTCGGCCGGCAGCAGCGCGTGCAGCACATCGTCGGTGACGAAATCGATCTTGGCGACCTCGTGCGAGGTGCGAAAGCCATCGAAGAAATGCAGCACGGGCACCCGGCCGGCCAGTGTTGCCGCGCTGGCGATGGCGGCGAAGTCGTGCGCCTCCTGCACCGAGTTCGAGGCCAGCAGGGCGAAGCCGGTGGCGCGGGTGGACATCACGTCGGAGTGCTCGCCGAAGATCGACAGCGCATGAGTGGCGAGCGCGCGTGCCGCGACATGGAAGACCGTGGGCGTCAGTTCGCCGGCGATCTTGTACATGTTGGGGATCATCAGCAGCAGGCCTTGCGAGGCGGTGAAGGTGGTCGCCAGCGCACCGGCCTGCAGGGCACCGTGGACCGCGCCGGCGGCGCCGCCCTCGGACTGCATCTCGACCACCCGTGGCACGCTGCCCCACAGGTTGGGTTTGCCCGCGGCAGCCCATTCGTCGGCCAGCTCGCCCATGTTGGAGGAGGGCGTGATGGGGTAGATCGCGATCACTTCGGATGCGCGGAAGGCGACGGAGGCGGCGGCCTCGTTGCCGTCGATGGTGATCTTGGTGCTCATGGAACACTCCTCGATGCCGACGATGAACCACGATACGAAGACATTGCGGTGCAACATTTGACATTTGTCATGGAATGATTCCATGAGCGGAATCAATTGCGTCGTGCGTGAAGCGAGGCACGGCGGCGGTGGCCATGCCGAGCGCTGTCGCCAGGGTATCAAGGTGGGCTCAAGTCCTTGATCCGGATGCCGTTAATCATCCATCGCCACGCAAACCGGGAGTCCGCCCATGAAGATCGCCGCTTTTGACATCGAACTCCAGTCTGCGCACCGCTTCTCCCAGTCGACCGAGGTGCGCGAGCGCCTGGCGGTGTGGCGCGACGCGCCGGAAGCGACGGGTGCTCAGTCCGGGCGTGGCGCGGTGCAGATCTCCGCCGCAGGCCAGGCTGCGCTGACTGCGGACGCTGCAACGGTGGAGCAGGCGATGGAGGACGTGATCGACCGCGACCCCCGTCTGGCCGTGCTCGTGCGCATGATCGAGTTCCTCACCGGCGAGCCGGTGCGCCGCCTCGACCTGCGCGACCTGGAGGCAGGCGCATCAGGGGGCGCGTCGAGCCCTGACATGGCGACTGGCATCGGCACGGGGCAGGTCGCTGCGGCCCGCGCCGGCTTCGGCGTGGAGTACGACTTCAGTGCGACCTACGCCGAGTCCGAGCAGCTGGCCTTCAGTGCTGCCGGCGTGGTGCGCACCGCCGATGGCGCCGAAATCCGCTTCGAGCTCGGCTTCGCGATGTCGCGCAGCTACACCGAGTCGGTGTCGTTCAGCCTGCGTGCTGGCGACCAGCGCCTGAAGGACCCGCTGGTGCTCGACTTCGGCGGTCCGGCGGCAGCCCTGTCGGATGTGCGCTTCGACTTCGATCTTGATGGCGACGGCCGCAAGGAGCAGTTGCCGCAGCTCAATGGCAGTGGCTTCCTGGCCTTCGACCGCAATGGAAACGGGCGTATCGATGACGGCCGCGAGCTCTTCGGTCCGGCCAGCGGCGACGGCTTCGCAGAGCTTGCCCGCCTCGACGACGACGGCAACGGCTGGATCGACGAGGCCGATGCGGCATGGTCGCAACTGCGGCTGTGGTCGCCCGATGCCGAGGGCAAGGGCAGGCTGCAGACCTTGAACGAAGCCGGCGTCGGCGCTTTCTATCTCGGTAGGGTCGATACGCCGTTCAGCCTCAAGGATGCTGTCAACGACACCCAGGGCCTGATGCGTGCGAGCAGCATCTATCTGCGCGAGGACGGCCGTGTCGGCACCGTGAGCCAGGTCGACCTGCGCGTCTGAGCAGGACGAGCCGCGAGTCTTTCGCGCGACCCCCATCGTCTTCGCCTTCAACCCCTCGCGACTGGCGTCGCTCCCACGGCGGGCGATGCGTGCCGCGCTTTCCGGGGCCCATGCGGTTGGTGCGATTGCCCTGGGGCCCTGAGGTGGATCAAGGCCCTGCCATGCGGCGCCGAGGACAATCCGCGACTTGCACTGTTGCGTTGCGTCCAGTCCTGACCGCGAGGAGCCCTCATGAGCCTGCCCGATTTCTACCGCCATGTGCCGCGCCTGCGTGTGCGCGATCCACTTGCCGACTTCCTCGGCGCCGCCGACGCAGGGGTGCTCGAGTATGGCTACGAGGACGCGGTCAGGCTCGCCGGTCACTCGTGTCCGACCGTGGCCTCGGCCTATGCGCTCGGTTGTCAGGCGCTGGCCGCGCTCTACCCCGGCGAGCTGCCGGAACGTGGCGGTGTGCGTATTGACTTCGCGGAGCGGCTGGATGCCGGCGTCACCGGCGTCATCGCCAGCGTGCTCACGCTGCTCACGGGCGCGGCCCAGCAGGGCGGCTTCAAGGGCATCGGCGGCGCTTTCGTGCGCCGCGAGCTGCAGCAGTTCGAGGTGGCGCTGCCATTGTCGCTACGCTTCACACGCATCGACAGCGGTGCGGCGGTGGATGCCGCCGCGGACCTTTCACGCGTGCCGGCCCACCCCGATACATCGGTGCTGCTCGGCGCCTGCCTGCGTGGCGAGGCCGATGCGGATGCGCGCCGGCGCTTCGGCGAGCTCTGGCAGCAACGTGTGGCGCGCATCCTGATCGAGCACTGGGGCGACCAGGCGGTATTCCGGGTGCAGGCTGCGTGATGTCCTGAGCCCGCGTGGGCACGCCGCATGCGTGTGCCCGTGCCAGGCGCGCGTTCACAGCTGGTTCGGCGGCACGATGCCGAAGCGCTTCATCTGCCGATACACGGTGGCGCGCGCAATGCCGAGCTCTACTGCGGCGGCAGTGACGTTCCAGCGCTGGCGGCGCAGCGCGGCCTCGAGTTCGGCCGCCTCGCCGCGTGTTGCCTCCGAGCCCTCGGTTGCTGCGGGGGCGCGGTGGTCGGCGGACATGAGCTCTGCGGGCAGGTCATCGGTGGTGATCGTTCCGCCATCGCAGACCGCCAGCGCGAAGCGCAGCACGTTGCGCAACTGGCGCACGTTGCCGGGCCAGCTGTAGTCGAGCAAGGCATCGCGAGCGCGTAAGTCGAGGGTGGCGTTGGTGCCGAGTTCGCTGCCCTCGGCCGCCAGCAGGCGCTCGATCAGGTAGTCGAGGTCGCGGCGTTCGCGCAGCGGCGGGAGGTACAGGATGGCCCCGCACAGGCGGTAGTAGAGATCTTCGCGGAAGCTGCCCTCGGCGATCAGTTTGCGCAGGTCGCGGTGCGAGGCGGCGACCACGGTCAGGTTGACGGGTATCGGCTTTTCGGCGCCGAGCGGCAGTATCTCGCGCTCGGCCAGGACCCGCAGCAGCCGGGTCTGCAAGTGCAGCGGCATGTCGCCGATCTCGTCGAGCAGGAGGGTGCCGCCGTCGGCCTGCTGGATGAGGCCGCGCATGCCCTTGCTGCGCCCACCGGTGAAGGTGCCGGCGGTATAGCCGAACAATTCGCTCTCGATCAGCGACTCGGGAATGGCCGCGCAATTGACCGCCACGAAGGGCTTTGCAGCGCGTTCGCTGGACTCGTGCAGCGCCTTGGCGAGGACCTCCTTGCCCGTGCCGGTTTCGCCGTGGACCAGGATGTTGACCGGGCGGTTGACCAGCCTGGAGGCTTGCGCGATCAGGCGCTGCATCTGCGGATCGTCGCCCGCCAGGCGTTCGAGCGCCGGCGCGCGCGCAGCCGCTTCGGTTTCGGTCGACCGTGCCGCACGCGGGGCGATGCGGGGCTGTACGACGGTGCCGTAGTAGACCTCGCCGCTGCCCGTCGACAGCGCGGTGCGGTCCGCGGTGAAGCCGGCCCGGGCAATGCGCCAGATCGAGTCCATGCCCTCGCGGAAGATCTCGCCGAGCGTGCGGCCGACCAGCGCGCCGTCATTGCCGCCGCGCAAGGGGCGCAGCGACTTGCGGGCGCCGCTGTTGGTGCCGACGATGACGCCGTCGGCATCGAAGGCGAGCATGATCTCGCCCGATACATCCACCATCGACCATGCCGAGCCCAGGCGCAGCACCCAGCGGTCGCGGAAGTAGCGCAGGAAGTTGGCGTCCTCGACCATCTGCGCGAACATGGTGGTCATCTGCAGCGCCAGGTGCTGGCTGTCGCGGGGCGAAGGCGAAGTCAGTGCGGAGACGTCGAGCACGCCGAGGAAATCCCCGGTGGGGTCGAACAAGGGGGCGGCGTTGCAGGTCAGCGAGATGTGGGTGGCGTCGAAGTGGTCGGCGTGATGGACCGTGATCGGCGTTTTCTCGACGATGCAGGTTCCCACCGCACAGGTGCCGGCCCGCGCCTCGCTCCAGTCGGCGCCAAGGTAGAGGCCGGACTGCTTGAGTTCGCGTGCCCAGGCGTCGTTGCCGATGAAGTCCACCGCGATGCCGTGGGCGTCGGTCAGCAGCAGCACGTAGCCGATGCCGGCCATGCGCTTGTAGAGCTGCTCCATGCCGGTGCGGGCGACACCGAGGAACTCTTCGATATGGTCCTGGTGTTCGCGCAGGCGCGCATGCTCGATGATATGGGCGCGCGTCGGGCGACAGGGGTCGAGCCCGTAGTCGCGGATGCAGCGTACCCACGAACTCCCGATGCGGTCGGACGGGGGCGCTCCGGTCTGTGATACGGCGAGCACGTGATCAATGTGCTCCCGTTGTGATTGGGCCAGCATCTCGTCTCCTCTTCCGGGCAGTGTCATGCGGGTGCCCGGTGCGGACCATGGTTCGGTCTCTGTGTGTGGCGGTACAAGTTACTCCTCCCTTCCCTGCGGCTCAACAGAAAAGGGCGGGGCGGCCTTGACGGCACGCCCCGCAAAACGCCTGGAGGAGGGAGTCAGGCATGGGAAACCGCCGAGCCCGCGGCGCATGGGCGCCCCGGGAGCATGCGGGCTGGGGCGGGACTCAGCTGGCGGGGAAGCGCGGGTCCCAGAGCTTGCGCTGCAGTGTCTTCTCGTGGGCCATGCCGTTCGGGGCGCTCACGAGTTCGAGCTGCAGCCCCCAGGGCGCGAGGAAATAGACCCAGGTCAGCCCGGCCGCAGGGCCTTCGGTGAAGGTGCTCGGCGAGTCGAGCACGCGCACGCCCTTGGCCTTGAGGTAGCTGACGGCAGCATCCATGTCATCGACGTAGAAGGCGAGGTGGTGGCCGCCGATGTCGCTGTTGCGGGGGCCGCGACGGTTCTGGTCGGGGGCGGTGTACTCGAAGACCTCGAGGTTGGTGCCGTTGCCGCAGCGGACCATCTGGAAGTCGCTGATCGTGGCGCGCGGATGCACGTCGAGATGGCGCGCCATCCAGTCGTCGTCGAACTTGAAGGTGCCGAAGGTGAATGACGGTTCGCAGCCGAGGATGTCGCGGAAGAAGGCGACGGCCTCGTTCATGTTCGGCACCGTGATGCCGATGTGCTGCATGCCGCGCATGCCCGGGATCGGTTCGGCCTGCGCGGGCAGGCTGGCGGCGGCCAGGCCGGCGCTGATCATGGCCGCCGACAGGATGCGGCGAAAGCTGTTTGTCTGGCTCATGGATGTCTCCGTTTCTTGTGGTTGAGGATGTGGCCCCGGCGGTGTGCCCGAGGCTGCACGCTGAGGCTCAGAGTTCGCGGCGCTGCATGGCGTTGGCGATGTGTTCGGCCTGGCGCACCGCCAGCGCGACGATGGTCAGGGTCGGGTTGGCCGCCGAGCTGGAGGTGAACTGGCTGCCGTCGGAGATGAACAGGTTCTTGATGTCGTGGGTCTGGCCCCACTTGTTCACCACGCCGTCGCGGGCGTTGGCGCTCATGCGGTTGGTGCCCATGTTGTGGCTCGCCGGATAGGGCGGCATGTCGATGACGCGGGTCGCCCCCACCGCCTCCGACACCTTGCGCCACGCGGCCAGGCCGTGGCGGCGCATCGCGGCGTCGTTGGTGTGGTCGGTCTTGGTCACGATCGGGATGGGCAGGCCGTACTGGTCCTTCTCGGTCGGGTGCAGGGTGATGCTGTTCTCTTCCTGCGGCATGTCCTCGCCGCACACCCACACGCAGCTCATGTGGTCGTACTGCTCCAGCGCCGAGGTGACCTCGCGTCCCCAGCCGCCCGGCTTCATGAACGCGGCGGTGAAGGGCAGGTGCAGCGCCAGGCCCTCGAGGTGGTAGCCGCCGAGGAAGCCGCGGTCGGGGTTGAGCTGGGCCTCGTCAGAGATCACCGCGGCGATGTCGAAGCCGCGGTACATGTACACCGGCCCCTTGTGGATCGCGATCGCGGCCGCCGTGGTGTGGTTCATGTAGTTCTTGCCGACCTGGCCCGAGGAGTTCGCCAGCCCGTTCGGGAACAGGCTGGAGGCGGAGTTCAGCAGCAGCCGCGGCGATTCGATCGAGTTGCCGGCCACGCACACCACGCGCGCCTTCTGCAGGTGCTGGCGGCCGTCCTTGTCGGCGTAGAGCACGCCGCTGGCCTTGCCGCTCTTGTCGTGCTCGATCCTAAGCACCATGCTCTGCGGGCGCAGCTCGGCATGGCCGGTTTCGATGGCGCGCGGGATTTCCGAGTACAGCGTCGACCACTTGGCGCCGATCTTGCAGCCCTGCATGCAGAAGCCGATCTGCTGACAGGCCGGGCGGCCGTCGTTGGCTCGGGTGTTGGAGGCGACCGGCCGGCTGATGTCCTTGTAGCCGACCTTCTTCGCGCCAGCCGCGATCACCTTGTAGTGGTTGTTCGGCGGCATCTCGGGCAGACCGCTGGCCTTGGTGCCGGCCACGCCCATCTTGCGTTCGGCGATGTCGTAGTAGGGCGCGAGCTCCTCGTAGCTGATCGGCCAGTCGAGCACGTTGGCGCCATCGACCGTGCCATAGGTGCTCTTGATGCGGAAATCGTGCGGCAGGAAGCGCAGCGCCAGCCCCGAGAAGTGCATGGTCGAGCCGCCCACGCCCTTGACGATCCAGGCCGGCAGGTTGGGATAGGTGTCGGTGTGATGCCAGCCGCCGGCCGAAATGCGCTTGTCCAGCCACGAGATCTTGTGGAACATCGCCCACTCGTCGTTCTCGAAGTCGTTCTGGGTGTAGTGCTTGCCCGCTTCGAGGATGACGACATTCACCCCGCGTTTGGTCAGTTCGTCGGCCAGTGTGCCGCCGCCAGCGCCCGAGCCGACGATGACCACCACGCTGTCGTCGTCCAGCGAGAATTTCGCGCTCATGATGTGTCTCCTTGGTGTTGTTGTGTGTCAGGGTCGGCGGGTCAGGCTTCGTCCAGCCAGTCGATGTCGTCGAAGCCACGGTTGATGTAGCCGCCCTTTTCCCAGGACGAGCCTTCGTAGCCGAACAGCTGCCACACCGCCTTGTTGTCGTAGAAGCCGGTGACCAGGTGGCCCTTCACCTTCTGGAAGAAGGCGCCGTGCTCGATGACGTAGAGCAGCGTCAGGCGGTCGCTTTCCTTGGGCAGGTCGGTGTAGGCCTTCTTGAAGCGCAGCTTCGCCAGCCGGTCGAGTGCGGCCACGCCCTCGGTCAGCAGGGTCTTGAGCTTTTCGTCCTGCCCGGCCTGCGCCTCCAGGGGCTCGAGCGCCTGCAGGTAGTAGCGGTCCGAGATGCGGTCGTGGGGGAAGATGTCGCGCGCCAGCTGCAGCAGGGTCTTGCCGGTGCTGGCGCCGAGGACCTTGAAGTTGGCGGCCAGCGCCTCGCTGGCCGGCAGCATCAGCGTGGCGGTGCTCAGCGCCCCGACGCCGAGGGCGGCCATGCCGCCACCCTTGAGAAAGCCGCGACGGGAGAAGGTGATGCGCTTTTCGACGACGCGCATCGGTGGGCGTGATGTTGTGTTGCTCATGGTTGTCTCCTTGCTGTTATCGAGGCCTTGCGGCCGGTTCTCTGCGGAATCGGGGGCTGCGGGTGTGTCAGCTGCCGTTCTCCGGCTCGCAATCGCCGAGCACGTCGGTCAGCATCTGTTGCAGGCTGTCGGCCAGGGTTTCGATGTGGATCGAGGTGCCGAGCTGGTCTGCGCATGAGGTGGTGGCGGCATCGAGGCGGGCGACATCGTCGTCGGGGCGCCCGAGTGCACGACACAGCAGCGACCAGTCCGGACGCTGCAGCAGCGTGCCCGTGGTGAGCAGCACGCCCTGCTGGCGGCGCAGCTGGGCCAGGCCGACAAGCTTGCGGCCGCCGGCGATCACCTCCCAGGGCGACAGCCCGCCGAAGCAGGCCCAGGCCAGGGCGGGGTCGGACGGACGACGGGCAAGCTCGTCCGGCGCCAGCGCATGCGCCGCGATGCCGAAGTCGCGCAGCAGGCCGGCGTGGAGGATGCCGAGCCAGCGATAGCTGGTGACGGTGCCGCCGGCCAGCAGGCGGTGCTGCGGTGGCAGCACGATCGACGATGACAGCATCCACGGACCGGTGAGTACGGCGCCGCCGCCGGCACGGCGCTGCACCAGCTCACACTGGGTACGCGCCGCCCGCAGCGCTTCGCCATGCAGCGCCGCCTGAGCGCAGCCGAACACCACGCCGGGTGCCGGGTAGGCCCACACGCGCACCCGTGGCGCCGTCACCGGCGTGGCGAGCTGGCGGGTGTTCCAGTCCTGCTCGGCCGTGGCGCGTACCAGGGTCAGGGCAGTGCCGGCCGCGCCCGGCCGGCGGCGGGTGCTGGAGGAGGCGAGGGCGGCGACGGGCATCAGTCGAACTCCGCCTGTTCCAGCCGGCGCGCGACCTCGCCGAGGAAGAGCGCGGCCGGGTAGCCATCGACCGCGCGGTGGTCGAACACCAGGGTCAGGTTGGCGACCGCTGCGGCGACCACGCTGCCGTCCTTCACCACCGCTTGCTGGCGCGTGCGGCCGACGCCGAGGATGGCGACCTGGGGCGGATTGATGACCGGGCTGAAGCGGTCGACGCAGGTGCCGCCGAGGTTGGTCACGGTGAAGGTGCCGCGCTGGTAGGCCCCGCCCGTGAGCGCGCCGGTGCGCGCGCCCTCGGCGAGCTGGCGGGCCTCTGCCGCCAGTGCGGCCAGCGGCTTGGTGTCGGCCTGACGCACGACCGGCACCATCAGGCCATCGTCGAGGGCGACGGCGATGCCGATGTTGATGTCGTCGACGAGCTCGATTTCCTTTTCGCGCATGAGCGCGTTCAGCCGCGGATGGCTGCGCAGCGCTCGCGACACCGCGTGGATCACCAGGGTGTTCAGGCTGAGCTTCTCGCCGGCCGCCGCGCGCTCGGCACGCAGGGTTTCGACGCGGCTCAGGTCGACGTCCACCGAGTGCGCCACCCGTGGTGCCTGCCAGCCCTGCGCCATGTTGCGTGCGATCGCGCCGCGCAGGCCGCTGAGCGCGACCGTACGGCGCTCGGCGACCGCGCTGCTTGAGGGGGCGGCGCTCGCCGCCACGCTCGTGGTCATGGCTCAGGCCTCCAGTTGCGCGAGCACCGTGCCGCGGGCGAAGGTGTCCTGCTCGGCGACGTTGAGCCTGACAATGCGGCCCGCTGACGGTGCGAAGATCTCGTGGCTGGTCTTGACCAGCTCGGCCACGCCAAGCACCTGGCCGGCCTCCACGCTGTCGCCTTCCTTGACCTGCCATTCCTGCAGCAGGGCTTCGGTGCCTTCATCGACGTCGGCCCATACCGCGTCGTCGAGGATGATGTCGGTCATGTCTTGTCTCCTGAATGATCAAGCGAGCGTGAAGCGCATCAGGCCGCGCACGCTGGCGACGATGTTGTCCACTTGCGGAATGGCGAACTGCTCGAGCGGACGGCTGAAGGGGATGGGTACGTCGGGTACGGCCAGGCGGCGTACCGGCGCCTTGAGGCGCAAGGTGTCCAGGTTCTCCGCCACCAGCGCGGCGATTTCGCCCGACAGCCCGTAGCTGAGGTAGTCCTCGTCGGCGACCAGCAGGCGGCCCGTTTTCGCCACCGAGGCGAGTACGGCGGCGCGGTCCAGCGGCACCAGGGTGCGCAGGTCGAGCACTTCGGCGGAGATGCCTTCGGCGGCGAGCTGATCGGCAGCCAGCACCGATTTCTGCACCATCTGCGACAGCGTCACGATGGTGACGTCGCTGCCCTCGCGGACGATGCGTGCCTGGCCGAAGGGGATGGTGTATTGCGCTTCGGGGACTTCGTTGGTGCTGCCCTCGAAATAGGACATCCAGCTCAAGCCCATGATGCCCTTGTGATAGAGGAAGACCACCGGGTTGTCGTCGCGGATCGCGGTCGTCATCAGGCCCTTGGCGTCATAGGCGTTTGACGGCACGACGACCTTCAGGCCGGGTACGTGGGCGAAGATCGAGTACAGGCACTGCGAGTGCTGGGCGGCGTCGTTGTAGCCGCCGCCGATGCCGGTGGTGATCACCAGCGGGTACTTGCAGGCGCCGCCCGACATGTAGTGGTTCTTGGCGATGTGGTTGTAGATCTGGTCGAAGCAGACGCCGAAGAAATCGACGAACATCAGCTCCGAGATCGGGCGCAGGCCTTCGGCCGCGGCACCCAGGGCGGCGCCCATGAAGCCGGTCTCCGAGATCGGCGTGTCCATCACGCGCTCGGGGCCGAACTGGTCGAGCAACCCGGTGGTGGCGCTGAAGATGCCGCCGTACTTGCCGACGTCCTCGCCCATGACGAAGACGCGGTCGTCGCGCGCCATCTCCTGCGCAGTGGCCTCGGCGATCGCCTGCGCCATGGTCAGGCGGCGGGTGGTGGTGGTCGTGCTCATCTTGGTCTCCTCGTTCTCAGTCGGCGAACACATGCAGCAGCGCGTCTTCGGGCGCGGGGTAGGGGCTGTTGCGGCCGAAGTCGTAGGCCGCCTGGACGCGCGCCGAGATGCGCGTGCGCAGTGCGGCATCGGCCTCGTCGTCGAGCAGGTCGCGCTGGCGCAGCAGGGTGGCGAGCGCGGGGATGGGGTCGTGCTGGCGCAGGGTCTTCGCTTCGTCCTTGGGACGGTAGGTCTCCGGGTCGCCCTGGAAGTGGCCGAAGTAGCGGTCGGTGTTGACCTCGATCAGGGTGGGGCCCTCGCCGCGCCGGGCACGCGCCACCGCTGCGCCGGCGGCTTCGAACACCGCCAGTGCGTCGTTTCTTTCCACCAGCACGCCCGGCATGCCGTAGGCGGCGGCGCGATCGGCATTGGAGGCGATGGCGGTGGAGGCGGACTTCTCCACCGAGATGCCGTACTTGTTGTCCTCGACCACGAACACCACCGGCAGCTTCCACAGTGCGGCCAGGTTCAGCGCCTCGTGGAAGGCACCCTGGTTGGCTGCGCCCTCGCCGAAGAAGGCGATCGCCACCGCGTCGGTGCCGAGCTTCTTCGCCGCCAGTGCGGCACCGCAGGCCTGCGGGGCGCCGGCACCGACGATGCCGCTGCAGGAGAACTTCACCGCGGGGTCGAACAGGTGCATGTGGCCGCCCTTGCCGCGACCCAGGCCGGTGACCTTGCCGAACATCTCGGCGGTCATCGCGTTCAGATCGACGTCCTTGGCGATCGCAAAGTGGTGGGGGCGGTGTGCCCCGACCACGGTGTCGTCGCGGCGCAGGTGGGCGCACACGCCCACGGCCACGGGTTCCTGGCCGGCGGCAAGGTGCATCTCGCCCGGCACAGGGCCGGCGCCGATGTCGAAGGCCAGGCCCTTCTGGATCTTGGGCGGGAGCTTGCCTTCGAGATAGACCTTGACCATGGTCTCCTCGTACTCCCGGATCTCGATCATTTTTTCGTACATCCACAGCAGTTGTTCGCTTGTCGCATCCATCGCTGCAAAGCCTCCTCGTCGATTGGGTCGTCTGGTCGCGCGCTGGTCGGGAAGCGGTTGCGGTCGTGCTGTCCGTGCTCGCTTCGCATTGCCATCGCGTCTGGGGCTTGCTTTGCAACTTCGGTGCCACCACCGTGCCGAGTTGCATCGAAAGGTATAAAAACGTATTTGAAACAGAGGCTTGGTTGTTTTTCGAAGCGACTTTCAGGGGCGCCAGAGGGGCCGCGACAAGGGGCTGGCTGTCGCAGCGGAGGCGACACATGTCGCACGCCAGATGCAACAGATGCGACTGCGCTGCGACTGCTCGGGATGGCTAAGGTGTTGATTAATATGGGGTGGCTGGCATGGCACCGAACGTGCAATGGCATGGGCTCGGGGCGGGGCGTCCAGGCGGTGTCCTGGGCAGGCCCTGCGACCCCGATTTCATCCATTTGAACGAGAAGAAAAGGAGACACCCATGCTCAGGAACCATCGCTCGCGACAAGGCGCATCCAAGTGCGCGCTACCGCTGCTCACCGTCTGTGCAGCGCTTGCTGCACCCGTGACGGCGCAGGCCCAGGTCACGCTTGACGTGATCGGGCCGCACGAGTACGACCTGCCGGTCGGCTTCGAGCCGTTCAACGTGTTCGTGCAGTACGCCGCCTTCCAGAACGGTGCGCGGGTGTGGGATGGCAGCGGCGACGACCGCCGCGCGGCAGCGAAGACGAGGACCATCGTCGGCCTGTCCAAGTACGTGCGCTTCTGGTCGCCCGAGTCGAACCCGAACATCGGCCTGGCCTACGAGGTGATCCTGCCCGAGGTCGGTGTACGCAATGACGCGACCAACAGCTCCGCCAGCGGCATCGGCGATCCGCTGACCGGTCCGGCGATCTGGTACAAGCCGACGCCGAATTCGACGCTCGGGTTCCAGACCTTCTTCCAGGTGCCGGTGGGCAACCAGGATGTTGGCGGCGGTGACGGATGGAAGAACCTGTCGAGCCTGTTCTGGGACGTGCAGTTCGATCGCGTCAGTTACACCGCCGATGCCGGTTTCGTGTTCTTCGGCAAGTCGACGGCTGCAGATGCTCGTCCGGCCACCCTGTTCCATACCAACCACCGGCTGGGATACAAGCTCAGCGACGCGGTCCAGCCTTTCATCGCGCTCGACTATGAGCGCCAGGGGCGCTGGACCAACCGCGCCACCGGGGCGGAGGTGGCCGCCAGCCACGAGACGACCGCCGGTATCGGTGTGATGTTCAGCTACTACGGCAACCAGTCGATCACGGTGCGCTACTCGCGCGGTGTCAGCGGTGAATCGCACGGCCTGACCGACAGCTTCAACCTCAAGTACGCCTACGCCTGGTGAGTCGGGCGGTCACCGCAGCTGCGGTGACCCGCTGCAATGAAGAACGCCGCCGGGCCCTGCGACCGGCGGCGTTCTTCTTGTGCCCTACACGCAGGGCGGGCGGTGTGCGCAAGGGCTCACCACTTGCCGAGCGACTTGAGGTAGGCCACCAGTTCCCAGATTTCCTCGGGCGAGAACACATCGCCCCAGGGCGGCATCGGGGTGGCGCCACGACCGCCGTCCCTGATCGTGTTGTAGACGTACTCGGGGTCCAGGCCCTGGCGGTCGATGAACAGGGCGGGCTCGTGGCCATGACAGAAATCGGCGCAGCCGGACTGGTAGCGGGCCTTGCCGGCGGCGATCCGTGCGCTGTCATCGAGCTTGAAGGGCGGGCCGCCCGCGGCCTCGACGACGACTTCCTCGGCAGCAGGCGCTTCCGGCAATACGGCATTGAAGGCGAGCACCGACGTGGTGATCAGCGCCAGGGCAATGGGGGTCAGGTGGTATGTCTTCATGATCTTGGAGTCTCGTTGCTGTATGCGAACGGCAGCGTCCGCTTGACAGGACCGCCTCCGGGGCGGCGCGGCAATGCCGCGGCCCCGGAGGCGTACGGTCAGTTGACCTGGACTGCGACCAGCTCGGCGGGCAGCCCGGCCCCGCCGATCGGCACGACGACGTACTGCTTGTCGCCGGCGCGATAGGTCATCAGCGCACCGAACGCGGCGCCCGGCAGGCGCAGCTCCGAGATCAGCTCACCCGAGCGCGCGTCGTGTGCATACAGGTAGGGCTCCTTCTCGTCGGCATTGGCCTGGGTGATCAGGGCGTTGCCGCGCGAGGACAGGCCGATCACGCCATGAGTCCCTTCCGGGGCGAGGAACAGCACCTCGTCGGTGAGCGCGATGAAGCTCTCGCGCGGGACGCCGACACGGCCGAGATTGAGGTCCTTGATCGCCGGGTGGTCGACCGGGCCCTTGCCTGCGGGAATGCGCCACAGGTGCTTGCCGGTGTTCATGTCGATCGCGGTCACGGTCGAGAACGGCGGCTTGAACAGCGGCAGGCCCTGCGGGCCGCCGACCCCGGCCCAGGTGCCGGTGTAGTCGTAGACGCTGGCGTTCTCCTTCTTGATCTTGATGCCGAACGGGATCGTGAACGAGGGCACGTACAGCACGTTGGTGTTCGGGTTGTGCGCAGCGCCCGCCCAGCTTGCGCCGCCGAGTACGCCCGGTACCTGCAGGGTACCGGCCTTGTCGAGCGTGGGCGGGGTGTACAAGGGCCCGTAGTTGTAGCGCGCCAGGATCTTCCTGGCCTCTTCCTTGAGCTGGGGCGTGAGGTCGATCAGGTCGTCCTCGGTCACCCCCTGCTGGACGAAGGGCGCCGGCACGGTCGGGTGCGGTTGGGTCGCGGCCGAGCGTTCCCCGGGTACGGTGGACTGCGGTACTGCGCGGTCCTCGATCGGCCACACGGGCTTGCCGGTGGCGCGGTCGAAGGTGAACACGAAGCCCTGCTTGGTGACCTGGGCCACGGCCTTGATCTTCTTGCCGTTGACGGTGAGATCCATCAGGTTGGGGGCGGTCGGCAGGTCGTAGTCCCACAGCCCGTGGCGCACCATCTGGTAGTACCAGGCGAGCTTGCCCGACTTGGCGTCGACCGCCACCAGCGACTCCCCGAACAGGCCGTCGCCCTTGCGGTGGCCGCCGTAGAAGTCGTTGGTCGGGGTCGAGAACGGCAGGTAGACCAGGCCGAGCTCTTCGTCGCAGCCGGGGCGTGCCCACATGTTGCCCGAGCCCGTGGTCTTCCACGACTCGTCTTCCCAGGTCTCGTTGCCTGGCTGCCCCTTCTGCGGCGGCTGCTCGAAGATCCACACGCGCTTTCCGGTGCGTACGTCGAAGGCCTGCACGTCGCCGGGCGGGTGGTACTTCATCGGCTGGCGGCCGATGGCGAAGGAGTCGAGCACCGCGATGCTGGGCACCACGGTGTCGCCGCACACGATGGGGGGCGAGGTGACCGCGATGAGGGAACGGTCGACCCGGCGGCGCATGCCTTTGGTCAGGTCGACACGCCCTTGTTCGCCCCAGGACTCGATCGGCTTGCCGGTCGTTGCGTTGAGGGCGATCAGGTAGCCGTCGCCGGTGCCGACGATGATGCGCTTGTCGTCGCCGTCGGCCCAGTAGGTCAGACCACGGTTGATGAAGCCGAGGTTGGGCGGGGTGCCATCCTTGTAGGCCTCGGGGTCGTAGGTCCACAGCGTCTTGCCGGTTTCGCCGTCGATTGCCGACACCGTGCTCATCGGCGAGGTGGAATACAGGATGCCGTCGATCGCCAGCGGCGTGGACTCGTTGACCCAGGTGCGCAGCTCGGCGTTGTCGGCGGCGATCGCGTTGTCGGGCATGGCCCAGCGCCACGCGACCTTCATCGACTTCACGCTCTCGGTGGTGACGCTCTTGCTGGGCAGATAGCGCGAGCCGGCCTTGTCGCCGGTGTACTCGGTCCAGTTGCCATCGTCGGCTGCAAACGCCGTGCTCATCGCCGCGAGCAATGCGGTGACGCACAGTGCGCTGCGGGTGGCCTGCGGCCTGCCGCGCTTGGTTGTCGACGGTTTCATGTCCTTGTCTCCTTTCTGGTTCGTATGGCGCGCATGGACTGAGCGCGCGTTGCGTAGTGGACGTGCAGCAGCCGGAGGCCGGCCTGCCGCAGAAAGGACAGCAAGGACGGTGCCACTAATTGAAGTGATTGTTTTGTATGAAAAAATTGGCCGTGCGCAGCCCGAGTGGGGGTGGCGGCCGAGACAGCTGTCGCGTGGCGCCTGCGACAGCTGCGACAGGCGTCTCAGCGCCCGGGTCTTGGCGGGCCGTGCGTGGAGGCGGCGCGTGTGCGCCTCGTCAGTGCTTGTGCTCGGGGTCCGCCAGCAGCCCAGCGGCGCGCTCCGATGCCACCAGGATCAGCTTCATCGTCGCTCGCGTCGCACCCACGAAGAGCTTGCGCATGGTGAGCTCGTCCATCCCGTCCGCGCGCGGCTCGAAGTCGATCTCGGTGAAGATGATGCAGGGCGCGGACTGGCCCTTGAAGCGGTACACGGAGTCGATCAGCAGCTCGCCCTGCGAGTGCTCCGGCTCGCCGAGCAGGTCGTAGCGGCCGGTGAAGGCGCGCAGGCGGTGCGGGCCGAGGTGTTCCAGCGGGGTGAAGCGCGAATGCTCGCGGCCGCGGAAGGTGAGCAGCACGATCATGTCGCGTCGGAAGCCGAGTCCGAGCGCGCGCGTGATTGCGCGCTTGGTGGCCTCCAGCATGCTGGTCTCATCGTGCCAGGCGAGCAGTTCGGGCTCGCTGTCGGCCACCGGGCTGCCGGCGCGGATGGGGGCGGGCAGGGGCAGGCGGGCGTTGAGCAAGGCGAGCACGTCGGCCGGGGTGCGGTAGTTGGTGTCGGCGCTCAGCCCGACCCAGCCCGGCAGGGTCACGGCCGGGCGGTCGTACAGGTTCTGCAGCGGGTCTTCCAGCCACCACGCCCGCCCGCCCGGCTTGAGCAGCGCGAGCAGGGTGTCGCGCCAGGCCTCCATGAAGTCCTGGCCCTCGTCGATGATCAGTTCGTCGAACTGCCACCGGGGGTCGGGCTGTCCGCTGGCCGGGGCGGCCACCAGGGCGGCGAAGTCCGCCTCCATGCGGCGGAAGGCGCCGGGAGCGCCGAAGCGCGGCGGGCGGCCGGCGTCGCGCAGGCGGCGGTCGCAGAGCTGGTGGTAGGTGGCAATCTCGCCGCCGGCGGGGGCGATGCGGGCGAAGTGGTCTGCCAGCGGGCGGTTGTAGCAGACGTAGAGCGGGCGCCGGCCGGCGGCGAGCGCATCGGTGTAGGCAGCGAGCGCAAGCTGGGTCTTGCCGCTGCCGGCGGTGGCGGTCACGCGCAGGCGGTGCGGGCTCATGTCGATGCGGCGCGCCCATTCGGTGAGCCCGCCCGACAGCCGCGTGCTCAGCTCATCCGCCTGGCCGATGTGCGACTGGACGTCGGGCACCAGCTCGAGCAGGTCGGCGAAGAATCGGTGCAGGGCCTGGCGGCGGGCAGGCTCGGCAGGCGCTGCGCCCTCGGTGTCGCCGGTGAGTTCGCGGACGGTGGCCACCAGCTGCTCGCGCCGCGGCGCGTCTACGATGCGCGCCGGGTCCAGGCCGGCGGTGCCGGGCTGGCGCACGGTGTAGTCGGGGCAATAGAGCAGCACGTCGAGCATAGGCTCGGCGCCGCCCAGTGCCGGGCGCAGGCGCGCGCGCAGGGCATCGGCCTGGCGTGCGAGATCCACGCTGATGTTGCGTTCGCGTCGCCGCCCCGGGCGCAGCAGGCCGTGCTCGGCCTCGTCGAGGAAGCCGGCCTGCTGTTCGATGAGCAGGATGCGCCCGCCCGGGCCGAGGACGACGAAGCCGATGTCGCCGAACACCGCCGCGCTGCCCTCGGCCCGCGTCCAGTGCAGGCCGTGGTAGATCGTAGTGTCGGCCGGCAGCGCGCCCGCCAGCAGCGCGAGCGTCTGCAGCTCGCGGGCGCGGGCGCCGCTGGCGGGCAGCAGGCGCCAGCCTTCGGGGTGGGTCTTGGCCATGACGGTGGGCAGGTGGAAGATGAACAGCGGCCAGTTTACACATTCGCAGGCGAGTGCCTGTGCGCGAGCTTTTTGGGTCCGGCCCGGGGGCATGTCGCCTTCGACCCCTCGCGGTTGGCACCGCTCCTACGGCGGGAACAGACACCGCGACGCCCCCCGGTAGGAGCGGCGCAAGCCGCGAGCTTTTCATCGCACCCACCCGACGCCCGTCGCCTTCGACCCCTCGCGGCTGGTGCCGCTCCTACGGCAATCCCATGCGCCGCCGTTTGCAGTGGGAGCGGCGCGAGCCGCGAGCTTTTGGGTCCAGCCCTCGGGGCATGTCGCCTTCGACCCCTCGCGGCTGGCACCGCTCCCACGGCAATCCCATGCGCCGCGGCTGGCTGCGGCTTGATGCGTTATCCTGCTGTGCTTGTCGTGTCGCCCTGCCGGCGCCCCTGCGGAACTCCTGCATGCTGTCCCTGAGCTTTTCCAACCGCTTCGAGATCCTCCTCGACGATCTCCTCGAACGTCTCGCCGACGAGCAGCCCGGCCCCTTCGGCGAGCGCGAGGTGGTCGTGCCGAGCGCCGCGCTGCGCCGTCGGCTCGAGCTGGCGGTGGCCGATCGCGAGGGCGTGTGCGCCAACCTGCGCTGCGACTTTCTTGCCCAGTGGCTGTGGCAGCAGATCGGCCGCGTCGTGCCCGAAGTGCCGGCGCGCTCGCCCTTCTCGCCGGCGCTACTGGCCTGGCGCATCCACGGCCTGCTCGATGCAGGCGCGGCCGAAGGCGCCTGGCTGGGCGAGCATCCGCGCCTGGCGCACTACCTCGCCGGGGCTGACGCGCGCATGCGCTTCGAGCTCGCCGAGCGCATCGCGCGCGTGTTCGACCACTACCTTACCTATCGGCCGCAGTGGCTGGCGCGCTGGAGCGAGGGCCGGGGCAGCGTGCTGGAGGCGGACGCGAGCGCTGCCGCGCGTGCCGACGAAGCCTGGCAGGCCGCGCTGTGGCGCCGCATTCGCGAGGCCATGGGCCTGCGCAGCGAGCACCCGGCGACCGCCTTCCTGCGCGCGGTGACGGCGATGGATCACGATGCGCTCACCGCCACCGGCCTGCCGCGCAGCGTGCATGTGTTCGGCCTGCCGGCGCTGCCACCGCTCTACCTCGACATGCTGCGCGAGCTGGCGCGGGTGGTCGATGTGCGTCTGTACGTGCTCAACCCCTGCCGCGAGTTCTGGTTCGACATCGTCGATGCACGCCGCCTGTCCTGGCTCGCCACCCGCCAGCAGGACCTGTTCTTCGAGACCGGCAACCGCCTGCTCGCCGCCTGGGGCAAGCAGACCCGCGCCCACATCGGCCTGCTGTTCGAGGGCGAGCATGTGCTCGAGGAGGAAGCCTTGTTCGCGCCGCACCCCGGCCGCCACCTGCTCGCCCGCGTGCATAACGCCATCCTCGACCTGCAGGAGCTGCCGCCCGCCGGGGTCAGGCTGGCCGCCGCCGACCGCAGCATCGAGGTGCATGTCTGCCACTCGCGCACGCGCGAGCTCGAGGTGCTTCACGACCGCCTGCTCGGCCTGTTCAAGGCGCACGAGGGCACGCCGGACGCGCTCACCCCGGCCGATGTGGTGGTGCTCACCCCTGATCTGGAGGCGAGCGCGCCGCTGATCGAGGCGGTGTTCGGCACCGCCCCGCCAGCGCGTCGCATCCCCTGGCGCATCACCGGCCTGGGCGGCACCCGCGACAACCCGGTGGCCCAGGTGCTCGACCGCATGCTTGGCCTGGCCGCCAGCCGTTTTCCCGCCACCCAGGTGTTCGATCTGCTGCAGCAGGCCCCGGTCGCCGCCCTCCATGGCCTGGACGACACGGCGCTCGAGACCCTTCACGACTGGCTGCGTGCCGCCGGCGTGCGCTGGGGCCTGGATGCGGGCGCGGTGCACGCGGCGCTGGGGCAGGCGGAGGGCGAGCCGGCCGGCCTGCCACATACGCTGGAGGAGGGCCTGCACCGCCTGTTCCTCGCCTGGGCTGCGGGCGAGGCCGCGCAGCACGCGTCCTTTGCCGGGCGCATCGGCGCCGCCGCGCCCGAGGGCCAGGCGGCGCTCGCGCTTGGACGCTTCTGGCGTTACGCCGAGAGCCTGCGCAGCCTGCGCGCGCGCCTGCTGCAGGCGCATGACGCCGAGGGCTGGCGCGCGCTGCTCAACGAGGTGCTCGACCGCCTGGTCGGCGACGCCGCCGCGTGGGCGGACGAACTGCGCGAGTTACGCGCCGCCATCGCCCAGCTCGCCGACAACATGGCGGCAGGCGGTTGCACGGACGCGCAGGGGCTGGCGGTGATCCGCCCCGCGCTCGCGGCCCTGCTCGACGACCCGGCGCGCGGTGGCGTGCCCGGCGGCACGCTCACCTTCTCCGCGCTGTCCTCGCTGCGCGGGCTGCCCTACCGCGTGGTGTGCGTGATCGGGCTCGATCACGGTCTCTTCCCCGGCAGCGATCGTGCCGCCGAGTTCGATCTCATGGCGGCCCGCCCCCAGGCCGGCGACCGCCAGCGCAGGCTGGACGAGCGCAACCTCTTCCTCGATGTGCTGCTGTCCGCGCGCGAGGCACTGCACCTGTCCTACGTTGGGCGCAGCGTGCGCGACGGCAGCGAATTGCGCCCCTCGGTGCTGGTCGATGAGTTGCTCGACGTGCTCGCCGAGGCCACCGCGAGCAGCGCCACCGACCCCGACGCGCTCGCCGCGGCACGTCAGCGCTTGTGCGTGGCGCATCCGTTGCAGGCTTTCGCCCCCGAGTACTTTCTGGCCGCCGAGCGCGGCGATGCGCGCCTGACGAGCTTCAACGAAGACTACGCCGAGGCCCTCGCCGCCCGCCTCGGGGCTATTGCCGATGAGCGAACCGGGTACGTGGGCGCAAGCGGCGCGGCCGTCGAGGCGGCGGAAGATGCGATGGAGGCGGCGGTGGAGGGTGCGGATGACGGTCCGCTTGCCGTAGATGCCGCGCCCTTCTTCGATCACGCGCTGCCACCGCCCGGGCCGGAGTGGCGCACGCCCACGCTCGAGCGCCTCGTGCGCTTCTTCCGCAACCCCTGCCGCGCCCTGCTGCGAGAGCGCCTCGGACTCGACCTGCCCGAAGCCGATGCCGAGCTGGAGGACACCGAGCGCTTCGTGCCCGACCTGCCTGCGCGCTGGGCGTTGGCCGAGCGTCTGATGCCGGTGCTGCTTGACGCTCAGGCTGATGAGTGCGACTCGGCACTGAGGGGCGCCGGCGAGGGCGCTGGGCGCGATGACGCGGTGCTTGCGCAGCTGGCGCGCGCCGGTGGCGAGTTCCCGCGCGGTGCCATGGGCGAGGCGGCACTGGCCGCCGAGCTGGCCGCGATGCGCGAATTTGCAGCCCGCCTGGCCGCGGCCCGGCACGTCCCGGCGCTTGAGGCCGCAAGCTGCCAGATCGCATTCGAGCTCGACGGCGAGGCGTGGACGCTGGGTGCCGTGCTCGGCGAACTGCGTCCCGAGGGCATGCTGCGCTGGCGCTATGCCGACGCCGGCGCCAGCCACTACCTCGAGGCCTGGATCGCCCACCTGATGCTGTGCGCCGCCAGCCCGGCCGGCGTCGAGCGCCGTACCCGGGTGATGCTGCGCGACGCCGACTTCACTTTCGCAGCGCTGTCGCGCGCCCAGGCGCATGACCTGCTTGCCGAACTGCTGGCGCTCTACCGCGAGGGCCTCACGCAGCCGCTCCACTTCTTCCCCAAGTCGGCCTGGGCCTGTGTTTCCAACGACGGTAATCCGCGCAAAGCGCACGACAAATGGACGGGCGGCCAGCGCCCGCAGTTCGGCGAAGGCCGCGACCCAGCCTACCGCCTGGCGCTGCGCGGCGTCGAGCAGCCTCTGGACGCGCGCTTCTTCACGCTCGCGCAACGGGTCTTCGGCCCTGTGCTTGAGCACCTGCAGGAGGCCGGCACCGAGGGCGCGGCGCCGCCCGCCTGAACGACCAGGATCGCTGCCCGATGCCGCTCACCCTCGCCGCCCCCGTCCATAGCGAGCTGATCATCAAGAAGAGTCGCTTCATCGGCTGCGTGCAGCCGATGGCCGACCGTGCCGGCGCGCAGAGGGTGGTGGCCGAGCTGTGGGCCCGGCATCCGGGCGCGCGCCACGTGTGCTGGGCCTTGCTCGCCGGCGGCCAGTCGGCGGCGGTCGATGACGGCGAGCCCAGCGGCACCGCCGGCCGTCCGATGCTCGACGTGTTGCTCCACCAGGACCTGGAAGGTGTGCTCGCTACCGTGGTGCGCTACTTCGGTGGCGTCAAGCTCGGCGCCGGCGGCCTGGTGCGCGCCTACACCGACGCCGTGGCCCAGGCCCTGCTGCAGGCCGAGAAGGTGCCGATCGTGTGCTTGCAGACCCTGGCTTGCGTCGTGCCCTATGCGCTCGAAGGCCTGCTGCGGCGCGAACTCGATGCCGCTGGCGCGAACCTGCTGAGGGTGGCGCATGGGCAGGCCGTGGAGCTGCACTTCAGCCTGCCCGAAGAGGCCGCCGCCGCGCTGCAGGCGCGCCTGGCCGAGGCGGGTCAGGGGCGTCTGGCCTGGCTGGATGAGGCCGGTGGATGAGACTCCACGACGGGGCGCCGCGGCGTCCGTTCCCGTCGTAGGAGCGGCGCCAGCCGCGAGGGGTTGAAGGCGACGGGTGTCGGGTGGGTGCGATGAAAAGCTCGCGGCTTGCGCCGCTCCTACCGGGGGGCGCCGCGGTGTCCGTTCCCGCCTGCCGCGCAGCGTGCATGT
>NZ_AMXB01000042.1:0-37214 GCF_000310125.2 Thauera sp. 27 | reverse complement strand
CCGCTACCCGGGGCGGGCGGGGGCGCGACGGCGCGGGGCGGGTACGGCAAAGGGGAGCGGGCTGCGGCTCGTCAGCCCATGCAGGGCGCAGGTAAGATGCGGCGCACGATGTCTCGAACGGGGTCCCGAGGATGATGATTCGCCGCCTGCTTGCCCATGCCTGCCTGTCGTTTGTCGCGCTTGTGCCCGGCGCTGCGGCACTGGCGCAGATTGCCATGCCGGTCGCCGAACTGGGCGCGGGCATGTACCGCATCGAGGCCGAGGTTGCGCATACCTTCGAGATGCGCCAGGTCGGCCTGATGAACCGCGAGGCGATGGCCTTGCATCGTGGCATGGTGTTCGTGTTCCCTGAGGATGCGCGGCACTGCATGTGGATGCGCAATACCTTCCTGCCCTTGTCGGTTGCCTTCCTCGACGCCGAGGCCAGGATCATCAACATAGAGGACATGCAGCCACAGACCGAGACCAGCCACTGTGCAGCAGCCCCGGCGCGCTTCGCGCTGGAGATGAACATCGGCTGGTTCGCCGAACGTGGCATCCAGGCGGGCGACGTGCTGCGCGGCTTTGCTGCGCTGCCCCCGGCACGCTGAACAGCGGCCTGCCGAGGCGGGCCAAGACAGGAATTGGCTGGCTTTCCCGGCTTTTATCGGGCGGCAGATATTGCCGCCGTGCGCCGATAATCCGCACACGTCTTCTCGCGTCCAGGTCCATCCGGGCGGAGCGGGGGGCGGACGGAGCCGGCCGTGGCCGAAGAAAGCGACCTCGAGAAGACAGAAGCCCCCTCACCGCGACGTCTGGAACAGGCGCGCGAGGAAGGCCAGGTCCCGCAATCGCGGGAGCTGTCGACCTTTCTCGTCACCGTGACCGGCGCTGCGGCGCTGCTGCTGCTGGGCAACTGGATGGCGACGCGCATCGCAGGGGTCGTGCGCAACGGTTTCGCCTTCGATCGTGCGACGGTGTTCGACCATGTGCTGATGCTCGACGTGCTCAACCGCATGCTCAGCGGTGCCCTGCTGACGTTGATGCCGTTGTTCTTCATCCTGCTGATCGCGGCGGTTGCGGCACCGGTGCTGCTCGGTGGGCTGGTCTTCGCGCCCAAGGCGCTGGGCCCGAACTTCGGGCGCATGAATCCCATCCAGGGCCTGGGCCGCATGTTTTCGGTGCATGGCCTGGCGGAGATGGTGAAAGCCATCCTCAAGTCGCTGGTCGTGGGCGGGGTGGCGTCGCTGGTGCTGTGGATGAACAAGGACCGTCTGTTCGACCTCATGGTCGAGCCGCTCGAGGTCGGCATGGCCGACTTCTCCAGCATCGTGGCCTTCGCGGCGTTGCTGATCGTGCTCAGCCTGGGCCTGCTGGCGCTCATGGACGTGCCTTTCCAGCTCTGGCAGTACCAGAAGAAGCTGCGCATGACCAAGGAAGAGGTCAAGCGCGAGAACAAGGAGCAGGAGGGCGACCCGATGGTCAAGGGCCGCATCCGTGCCTTGCAGCGCGAGATGGCGCGCAGGCGCATGATGGCCGAGGTGCCCAAGGCCGATGTGGTGGTCA
Source organism: Thauera sp. 27 (assembly GCF_000310125.2). NCBI lineage: Bacteria > Pseudomonadati > Pseudomonadota > Betaproteobacteria > Rhodocyclales > Zoogloeaceae > Thauera > Thauera sp. 27. The sequence goes on along the minus strand of NZ_AMXB01000042.1, from coordinate 35,669 downwards.
CCAACCCGACGCACTTCTCGGTTGCGCTGCGTTACGACGCCGAACGCATGGGGGCGCCGGTGGTGGTCGCCAAGGGGCGTGGCGAGCTGGCGCTGAAGATCCGCGAGATTGCCGCCGAACATGGCGTGCCGATGCTCGAGGCGCCGCCGCTGGCACGTGCGCTGTACGCCCATTGCGAACTCGAAGCCTCCATCCCGGCCGCGCTGTACACCGCGGTGGCCGAGGTGATGGCCTATGTGTACCAGCTCGACGCCTGGATCAAGCAGGGTGGCCTGCCGCCGGTCGTGCCGGCTGCGCTGCCGGTTCCGGCCGGCATGGATCCCGGCGTGCCTGGGGAATGAACGCCTGACTTATGCCCATGAACGACATCCTGAATCTGCGCCAGCTGCTGACTTCGGCCAACCTGCGCCAGCTTGCCGCGCCAATCCTCATCGTCATGATCCTGTCGATGATGGTGCTGCCGCTGCCGGTGTTCCTGCTCGACGTGTTCTTCACCTTCAACATCGCGATCTCGGTGATGGTGATGCTGGTGGCGATGTACTCCAAGCGCCCGCTGGACTTCTCGGTATTCCCCACGGTGCTGCTCGTCACCACCTTGCTGCGCCTGGCGCTGAACGTAGCGTCCACCCGTATCGTGCTGCTCGAAGGCCACGGTGGCGGCGACGCGGCAGGCAAGGTGATCGAGGCCTTCGGCAGCTTCCTGGTGGGCGGCAATACGGCGGTTGGCCTGGTGGTGTTCGTGATCCTCACCATCATCAACTTCGTGGTGATCACCAAGGGTGCGGGGCGTATCGCGGAAGTGTCGGCGCGCTTCACCCTGGATGCGATGCCCGGCAAGCAGATGGCGATCGACGCCGATCTCAACGCCGGCCTCATCGACGAAAAGGAGGCCAAGCGCAGGCGCAAGGAGATCGCCCAGGAGGCGGACTTCTATGGTGCGATGGACGGTGCCTCCAAGTTCGTGCGCGGTGACGCCATTGCCGGCATCATCATCCTGGTGATCAACATCCTCGGCGGCCTCTTCGTCGGCGTCATGCAGCACGAGATGGCGGTGGGCGAGGCGGGGCGCACCTACACCCTGCTCACCATCGGCGACGGGCTGGTGGCGCAGATTCCGGCGCTGATCATCTCGGTGGCCGCCGGCCTGGTGGTGTCGCGCGTCGGCGACGAGGGCGACATTGGTGGGCTGGTCATTGCCCAGGTGTTCTCCAACCCCACGGTGATGACCCTGACCGCCATCATCATCGGCGTGCTCGGCCTGATCCCGGGCATGCCCAACCTGGTCTTCCTGCTGATTGCGGCCTGCCTCGGGGCGCTGGCGTGGCTGCGCCGGCAGCGCGTTGCCGAGGAGGTAGCGGCAGCACGGCCCGAGTCCGAGGCGCCCGTGCAGCAGCCCCAGGCCGATGCGATGGAGGCGAGCTGGAACGACGTCTCGCAGGTGGACGTGCTCGGCCTCGAGGTCGGCTACCGCCTGATTCCGATGGTGGACAAGGGCCAGGACGGCGAGCTGCTCAAGCGTATCCGCGGCCTGCGCAAGAAGTTTGCCCAGGAGGTCGGATTCCTGTCCTCGCCGGTGCATATCCGCGACAACCTGGAACTCAAGCCCAACGGCTACCGCATCGCGCTCAAGGGCGTCGAGGTCGGTGCCGGCGAGGCCTATCCAGGCCAGTTCCTCGCCATCAACCCGGGGCGGGTGTCCGGTCCGCTGGCCGGGCGCGAGACGACCGATCCCGCGTTCGGCCTGCCCGCGGTGTGGATCGACACGGCTACGCGTGACCAGGCGCATGCGCTGGGCTATACGGTGGTCGACGCGAGCACGGTGGTGGCCACCCACCTCAACCATGTCATCCTCAACCATGCTGCCGAACTCCTCGGCCGCCAGGAAACTCAGGCGCTGCTCGATCACGTGGGCAAGGATTCGCCCAAGCTCATCGAGGATCTCGTGCCGAAGACGCTGGCGATCGGCACCCTGCAGCGCGTGCTGCAGAACCTGCTCGAGGAAGGCGTCAACATCCGCGACATGCGCAGCATCATCGAGGTGCTGGCCGAGCATGCACCGCGTACCCAGGACCCGTTGCAGCTCACCACCCGCGTGCGCGAGGCGCTTGGGCGCGCGATCATCCAGAGCCTCTTCCCGGGCAATGGCGAAGTCCAGGTCATGGCGCTGGAGCCTGGGCTGGAGCGCATCCTGCTGCAGGCCATGAGCGTGGGCAGCGAAGGCGGGGCGATCGAACCCGGGCTGGCCGACACCCTGCTGCGCCAGACCGCGCAGATCGCCCAGCGCCAGGAGGACATCGGCCTGCCGCCGGTGCTGCTGGTGCCCTCGCAGTTGCGCACGCTGCTGTCGCGCTTCCTGCGCCGTGCGGTGCCCAGCCTCAAGGTCATCTCCAACTCCGAGGTGCCCGAGAGCCGCACCATCCGCGTCACCGCCATGGTGGGGGCGCAGGGCTGACCGCGGGCGCGCGCCAGGGTATCGCGCGGCGCGCGCAGTGAGGTCCGAATAGACGGGGTAAAGCCGCTTTATTCGGCCCCTGGGCATTGACGGGGTGTGGCGATAATTCCCATCAAGCAGTGGTCGACATCGACCGCCGGGAGAACCGCCATGAACGTCAAACGCTACTTTGCCCCTACCGCCCGTGAAGCCCTTCGCGCTCTGAAGGAGGCGCTCGGTCCCGATGCGATCGTGCTGTCGAACCGTGCGGTCGACGGCGGCGTCGAGATTCTTGCCCTGCCCGGCGACGCCGTCGGGGCGCTGCAGGCAGCCAACCGCGCCACGATGGGTGCGCGCAGCGGTGGCCAGGGCAGGGTGGCGGACGAGTCTGCGTCCGGTTCCCGCCCCCAGGCCGAGGCCGTTCAGCGTGCGCCCGCCGCCTTGGCCGATGAAGGCGATTTCCAGGTCAGTCTGTCTGCCCTGGCGGCGAGCGCAGCGCGCTCGGCGGCGCGCGGCGGACAGCGTGTGGAGCCGAGCGCGGAGAGCGCCGGCCCGGTGGTGCGCCCGTTCAACCCGCCGCGGATCGAGACCGCCGATTACGCCATGCGTGGCCGCGAAGCCGTGCTGCGGTCGGCATCGGCGCGCGGTCGCAGCGATCAGGCGAGTGCGCCGGCGGTCACCCGTGCGGCGGCGCAGGGCGACGAGTTTGGTGGCGCACGTGTGCGCGAATTGCAGGAGACCAACGCCCGGCTGATGTCCGAACTGGCCGGCATTCGCGGCATGATCGAGCGTCAGCTGGCCGGATTCGCCTGGGGTGAGACCCGGCGCCACGCGCCTGCGCGCGCAGCGATGCTGGGCGAGCTGCTCGAGGCGGGGTTCTCGGCGGCCATCGCGCGCAAGCTGGTCGAGGCCGTTCCCGAGGATGCGAGCCGCACCGAAGCGCGCGAGGCCGTGGGCAGCATGCTCGACCGCATGATGCGCGCGCGCTCGTCCGACGAGGATCTGCTCGATCGCGGCGGCGTGTATGCCCTGGTGGGGCCGACCGGGGTGGGCAAGACCACGACCACCGCCAAGCTGGCGGCGCGCTGCGTGGTGCGCCATGGCGCCGGCAAGCTGGCCCTGATCACCACCGACGGCTACCGCATCGGCGCCCAGGAGCAACTCCGCATCTATGGCCGCATCCTGGGGGTGCCGGTGTATTCGGTGCGTGATGGTGCCGACCTGCGCCAGACCCTGGCGGGTCTGCGCAACAAGCACATGGTGCTGATCGATACGATGGGCATGAGCCAGCGCGATCGCCTGGTCGGCGAGCAGGCGGCGATGCTGTCGGCGGCCGGAGACGTGCGCCGTCTGCTGCTGCTCAACGCCACCGCGCGCGGGGATACGCTCGACGACGTCGTCCGCGCCTACGCCGGCAACGACCTCGCCGGCTGCATCTTCACCAAGGTTGATGAGTCCGCTGCGCTGGCGCCGGCGCTCGACGTGGCCGTGCGTCATGAGCTCGACATCCGCTATCTGACCAATGGTCAGCGTGTGCCCGAAGATCTGCACCTGCCCAATCGCGCCTACTTGCTGCACCGCGCGCTGCGCGAGCATGCGGGCGAGTCGCCGTGGCGCCTCGATGGCGACGAGGCGGGCATGCTGCTCGCCGCAGCCGGCATGGGAGCCTGACATGATCGACGGACGCGAAGACCAGGCGGCAGGCCTCAGGCGCCTGTTCCGCCGCGCGCCGCCGGTAGTGGTGGCGCTGTATGCGTGTGGCCGGCAGCGCAGCCACACGGCCGTGCTCGCCGCGCATCGGCTGGCCGGCCGCGCCGAGCGCGTGCTGATTCTGGACGAGGCCCAGGGCCAGGACGCCCTGGGCGGCGTGCTGGGTACGGGCGAGGGTACGGACCTGCTGCAGGTCCTGGACGGACGTACGACCCTTGCCGCGGTGGTGCAGCCGGTGCCCGGTTTGGTGGGGCGGGTGCCCGTGGCGGCGGCCGCACTGGCCTTGCCGCTGCTCGACGATGCACGCCGTGCCTGCCTGGTCGAGGCGCTTCGCTTGCTGCACCGCCATGCGGGCTTCGTCCTCGTGCATGGCGCGGGCGAGGCGGCAGCACAGCCGTCGCCCTTCGTCAATGCGGCGCCATGCCGGCTGGTGGTGGCAGAGGCCTGCGCGAGCGGTGCGACCGAGGCTTATCGGGTGATCAAGGGTCTGGCTTCGGCAGGTGCAGGTTCGGTGCATGTTGCCGTCAGCCGGGCGCGCGACCGCAGCGATGCGCAAGCCTTCTTCGCCACGCTCGAAGCACTCGTGCGCCGACATGTCGGTGTGCCGCTGGCCTGGCTCGGCGAGGTCGAACGCGATGACATCGCCAATGGTCTGCGCCAGCCGCTGCAGTGGAATTCGCGCGACGCAGGCGCTGCATTCATGCGTCGTATCAATGCCATGGCACGCGCACCACGTGTGATGCGTGCCTGAGTCCCGTCATGGCCTTCAATATTCCCGCTGGTAATCCCGCCCCCGCTGCGGGAAAATCACCGCCTCCGGTTAGCGGAGCCAGCGCGGGCAGGGGCTCGCGTCGTCCCAAGATACAGGTTGAATGGATGTACGACGCCAACGGCAACCTCGACAAGAGCAGCCTCATCGAAGCGTATGCGCCGCTCGTCAAGCGCATCGCCTTCCAGCTCATGTCCCGGCTACCGGCCAGCGTGGATGTGGATGACCTCATCCAAAACGGCCTCATGGGGCTGCTCGATGCGCTCGGCCGCTATGAAGAAGGCCTCGGTGCCCAGTTCGAGACCTATGCGGTGCAGCGTATCCGCGGCGCCATGCTCGACGGCTTGCGCGAGAACGACTGGCTGCCGCGCAGTTTGCGCCGCGACATGCGGCGTATCGAGGCGGCGATCCATGCGCTCGAGCAGCAGTTCGGCCGCCAGCCTTCGGAGACGGAGCTTGCCGAGTCGCTCGGGGTCTCGCTCGACGAATACCAGCGCATGCTGCAGGAGGCACGCGGCCACCAGCTCGTCTATCTCGAGGACTTCAACCGCGACGAGGACGACGATTTCCTCGAGCGTCACCTGGCCGCCACGGACAGCAATCCGCTCGACCTGCTCGAGGACAGCGAGATGCGCGAACGCCTGGTCAACGCGATCTGCGCGTTGCCCGAGCGCGAGCAGATGGTGATGGCCCTGTATTATGACGAAGAGCTCAATCTGCGCGAGATCGGTGCGGTTCTCGGCGTGACCGAGTCGCGGGTCTGCCAGTTGCACGGCCAGGCCGTGGCGCGCCTGCGTGCGGGGCTCTTCGAAGGCAGCTCCACGCTGCCACCACAACGCCGACGCGGGCGACCGCCCAAGAAGGCGGCCAACTGAACACAAGCCCTGACAAGGATGCGTGTGCGTATCTTGACGCCTCATCATGGATAAGATCAGCCTCGTCGGCCTGACGCTCGGCATTGCGGCCATCGTGATCGGCCAGGTGCTAGAGGGCGGGCATATCTCCTCGCTGGTGCAGCCCACGGCCTTCCTGATCGTGATCGGCGGCACGCTGGGTGCGGTGATGCTGCAGAGCCCGCTGCGCAGTTTCGTCGAAGGCATGCGCATGGCGCGCTGGGTGTTCGTTCCGCCGGCGATGAGCGCCCAGGCGGTCATCGAGCAGGTCGAGAACTGGAGCCATGTTGCGCGCAAGGAGGGGCTGCTGACGCTCGAGAACCAGATCGAGAGGCTGTCCGACCCCTTCATGCGCAAGGGGCTGCAGCTGCTCGTCGACGGTGTCGAGCCCAACCGTCTGCGCGAGATACTGGAAGTCGAGGTCGGCGTCTGGGAAGGGCAGCTGCGCCAATCCGCGCGGGTGTGGGAAGCGGCCGGCGGTTACGCCCCCACCATTGGCATCCTGGGCGCAGTCATGGGCCTGATCCACGTGATGGAGAACCTTTCCGATCCGTCGCGGCTCGGCGCCGGCATTGCCGTGGCCTTCGTCGCGACGATCTATGGCGTCGGCTTCGCGAACCTGGTGTTCCTGCCGATTGCGAAGAAGCTCGTGGCCCATATCATCACCCTCACGACCCAGCGCGAGATGTTCATCGATGGGCTGGTCGGCATTGCCAACGGCGACAATCCACGCATCATCGCCAGCCGCATGCAGGGCTACGTCGTCTGAGGGCGGGGCGGCCATGCGGCGCAGGCGCAAGCTCGACGAAGAACATGACAACCACGAGCGCTGGCTGGTCTCCTATGCCGACTTCATCACGCTGCTGTTTGCCTTCTTCGTGGTGATGTATTCGCTGTCCTCGATCAACGAGGGCAAGTATCGTGTGCTGTCCGATTCGCTCGTCCAGGCGTTTCGCAACGTCACCGTCAACGACAGCAGCGAGCAGATCGCGCTGCCCCAGGTCACCGTGGTGCCACCCCGACCGGTCACTGCGCAGGCCGTCCCGGCCGTCGATCCGCAGGCCGAGGTCCGGCGCCGGGAGATGGCGCAGCGCATGCGCAACATGGCGGACGACATCCGGCGCGTGCTCAACCCGTTGACGCAGGCCGGCCAGGTCAACGTCACCGAAGGGGCATTCGGCGTCAGCGTCGAGATCAACGCCAGCCTGTTGTTCGCACCCGGCGATGCAGCGCTCGGCACGCAGGCGGTCAATGCGCTGCGGGCCGTTGCCCAGGTGCTGGCGCCGGCGGGGTTTCCGATCACCGTCGAGGGCCATACCGATGCGGTGCCGATCAGTACGTTCCGCTTTCCGTCCAACTGGGAGCTTTCGGCGGTGCGTGCATCCACGGTGGCGCGGCTCTTCATCGACAGTGGCGTGCAGCCCGATCGCTTGACGGTGGCGGGCTACGCGGACCAGCGCCCTGTCGCCGGCAACAGCACGGAAGAAGAGCGTGGCCGCAATCGGCGGGTGACGATCCTGATCGAGTCGCGGACGGCCGACGTCGCCCCCGATCCGCGGCCGGCCAGCATCCCTGCGGGCGATCCGATTCGCTCGATCCTGCCCGACGGATTCTGAGCCGCCGGGCAACGCCGCACGCCTCAGCTTGCAGGCCGCCTCCAGGGCGCAGGACATGTTCGCAGGCGCCCTAAAGTTGGTCGCTGGCAGGCCGATATGAGCGATGATACGGCCATGCGGCGTATGGCCTGGACCTGCACTCGCAGGCCCTCGCTGCATGCGTTGCGACTGGTTTGCCCGCGTCCTGCTTCCTGGAGTCGTACCTGAATGAAGAGCGGCATTATCCCGGTGGATCGAGAGGTGCGTTTCGATGCGCATGAGATCATCGTCTCCAAGACCGACGTCAAGGGCATCCTCACCTATGCCAACCGCGTCTTCATGCGTGTTGCCAATTTTTCGGAGCGGCAACTGCTTGGCAAGCAGCACAACGTGATCCGTCATCCCGACATGCCGCGTGGCGCGTTCCGCTTGCTCTGGAAAACCCTGGGCGAAGGCCGCGAGTGGTTCGGCTTCGTCAAGAACATCACCGCTGATGGCGCCTACTACTGGGTGTTTGCGAACGTCACGCCCGACCATTCCGACGGCCGGCTGATCGGCTACTACTCGGTGCGCCGGCAGGCGCCGACCGGCGCGATACGGGAGATCGAGCCGCTGTATCGCGAGATGTGCGCAATCGAGGCCCGCGCCGGCGCCAAGGATGCGCCGGATGCCTCGATCGCCTGGCTCACGCGTCAGCTCGAGGCCCGCAGCACGAGCTACGAGGCCTTCGTGCTCGATTGCTACAAGCGCCACCTGAAGAACGGGGAGTGAGTCGATGAGCAGCACGAGAGTTCTCGCACAAACGAGCGGGACCAGCCGCGGGCGGCTATTTGCGTCGCAGCAGTTCACCCTGATGTGTGCAATCTACATCGGCACCGTCTGGATGCTGGCTGGCTTCAATGTATGGACGTCGGGCTGGAACGTCCTCAACACCTTGCTGCCGCTGGGGACGCTGGCCTACGTCGTGTTTTCCTTCGTGCATCACCGCCGTACGCTGGACGCGGTGACCCGCCTCAACGAGGCGATCGTGGCGGCGCGCCAGGGCAATACCCACCATCGCATCACCAATGTCTCGGGTTTGGGCGAGATCGGCCACGTTGCGTGGAACTTCAACGACCTCATGGATGTGGTCGAAACCTATTTCAAGGATGTGTCGAACTGCTTCGAGCGCGCAGCACGGCGCGACTTTACCCGTCCGGCGATGCCGATGGGCATGCCGGGCGATTTCGGCCGCTCCGAACACGAGATCAATCACGCGCTCGAGGCCATGCTCAAGGCGGACGAGTTCTCTCGGCGCAACCGCCTGTCGGCCAACCTGCACGAGATGAACGCCGGCTCGCTGTTCAAGAACCTCAGGATCAACCAGAACGACATGCTCAACGTGTCCGAGCTGATGAGCGACGTGCTCGACATTGCGGAGCGCAACGGCCGGGGGGCGCGTGACAGCAGCGAGACGGTGGCCGACCTGCGCGCCACCATGACCTCGATGCATGGCCGGATGCAGCGCATGGGGAGTGCGGCGGGGGAGTTGGGTGCCTCGAGCCAGGAGATCGACCACACGGTGAAGCTCATCTCCGAGATTACCGAGCAGACGAACCTGCTCGCGCTCAATGCAGCCATCGAGGCAGCCCGCGCCGGAGAGGTCGGTCGCGGCTTTGCCGTCGTTGCCGACGAGGTGCGCAAGCTCGCGGATCGTACGCGCCAGGCCACCGAGGAGATCGGCAAGGTCGTACGCAGCCTGCGCGCCTGCGTGGATGAGATGGTCGACCAGACAGGTGGGGTCAGCGGCCAGGTTGCAGAGGTCACCGACCGTGTGAGGCTCTTTGCCGATGGGTTCGCCGACGTGGCCCAGTCAGCCGACGAGACCATCCGCCTGATCGGTACTGCCCGCGAGCGAGTCTTCGGCACGCTGGTCAAGGTCGACCACATCATCTACATGCAGAACGCCCATGTCGCGGTGGAGAGCGGCGGACGCGAGCGCGTCGAGGAGGTCTCGGTGACGGCGCGCACGTGCCGGCTCGGCCACTGGTACTACGAAGGCGACGGGGCACGGGCGTTCGCGGGAGCACCCGCCTATCGCAGCCTGGAGAGGCCGCACCATGCGGTGCATGACGGCGTGCAGCGTGCGGTGGAGGCTTCGCGGGGAGACTGGCTGCACGACGAGGCCGTCTTCAAGCGCATCGTGGACGAGATGCGCGCCGCCGAAGCGGCCAGCAGCGAGGTCATCCGGCTGATTGGCGAGATGATCGAGCACAAGCGGGTGGAGCAGGGGCGCAACGGGAACACCCGGCACTAGCTTGTGTCCGGGCATGCCGGCCGTGCCCGGCCCGAAGGCTGGGGGCACGGGGCGCTGCTTCAGTAGAGCTGTTCCGGCTTCACCTTCGGGGTCAGCGGCACGCCCTTGCGTGCACGCCGGTGGCGCAGGGGTTCGCGCTGCGAGGGCTTCAGTTCGATGCTCACCGCCTTGCCGCCGCGGCCTGAGCCCTTGACCGTGAGCACTGCGTCGTCTGCAGGTACGGCCACGGCGGCGAGCGTCTCGCCCTCGTCCAGTGCCATGACGATCACGCCACGTCCGCCGCTCTGGGTCTTCATTTCGGGGCGGGGGAAGACCAGCAGGCGGCCGTTCTCGGACGCCGCTGCGATCCAGTCGCCGAACACCCTGGCCGGCGCCAATACCTTCTCGCCCTTTTCCAGGCTCATGAAGGCCTTGCCCGCGCGCTGACGGCTGCTGGCGTCCGCAACGCTGCACAGGAAGCCGTAGCCGCCGCTGTTGGCGAAGAAGTACACCGCGTCCGGCGTGTCGGTGACCACCTGGGCGAGCTTGCCGCCGTCCTGGAACTCGACCAGGGTGGTGATCGGCGCACCGTCGCCACGCCCGCCGGGGAGGTCGGACACCTTTACCGTGTACGCGCGGCCATTGCTGTCGATGACGATCAGCGGCCAGGTGGTGCGCGTCTCGATCACCGCGAAGCCGAAGTCGCCGGCCTTGTAGGCGATGCCTGCGGGGTCGATGCCGTGACCCTGGCGCGAACGCACCCAGCCGTTCTTCGACACGATCACGGTGACCGGCTCGTCCGGCACGCTGATCTCGGCAGGAGCCACCGCGGCCACCGCTTCGACCAGGGTGCGGCGGTCGTCGCCATACTTCTTCGCGTCGTCCTGGATCTCCTTGAGGATCAGCTTGGTCATCGCCGCGCGGTTGTCCAGGATGTGCTGAAGGCCGGCGCGTTCGTCCTTGAGCTCGGCGAGTTCCTTCTCGATCTTGAAGCCTTCGAGGCGGGCCAGCTGACGCAGGCGGATCTCGAGGATGTCCTCGGCCTGGGTCTCGGACAGGCCGAAGGCGGCGATCAGCGCCGGCTTGGGCTCGTCCGACTCGCGGATCACGCGGATCACTTCCTCGATGTGCAGGAAGGCGATCATGCGGCCCTCGAGGATGTGGATGCGGCGGTCGACCTCGTCCAGGCGGTGGCGGGTGCGGCGCTCGACGGTGACATAGCGGAAGTCGATCCATTCGCGCAGGACCTGCACCAGGTTCTTCTGCTGCGGCCGGCCATCTCGGCCGATCATGGTCATGTTGACCGAGGCCGAGGTCTCCAGGCTGGTGTGGGCGAGCAGCACCGCCATGAACTCGTCGCGGTTCTGGCGGCTGGACTTGGGCTCCAGCACGATGCGCACCGGGGCCTTGTCGCTGGATTCGTCGCGCACGGTGTCGAGCACGCCGAGCACGAGCTGCTTGAGGTTCTTCTGCTCCTGCGAGACCTCCTTCTTGCCCGCGCGCGGCTGCGGGTTGGTCAGGGTCTCGATCTCGGACAGCACCTGCGCGGCGGAGACGCCGTGCGGCAGCTCTTCGACGATCACCCGCCACTGGCCACGGGCGAGTTCCTCGATCTTCCAGCGTGCGCGCAGGCGCAGGCTGCCGCGGCCCGCCGCGTAGGCGTCGCGGATGGTCTCGGGCGTGGAGATGAGCTGGCCGCCGCCGGGGAAGTCGGGGCCGGGGATGATGCCGAGCACGTCCTCGAGCGTCGCCTCGGGGTGGCGGATGAGGTGGCAGGTCGCCTCGGCCACCTCGCGCAGGTTGTGCGGCGGGATCTCGGTCGCCATGCCCACGGCGATGCCCGAGGCGCCGTTGAGCAGCACGAAGGGCAGGCGCGCCGGCAGCAGCTGCGGCTCTTCGAAGGCGCCGTCGTAGTTGGGGATGAAGTCCACCGTGCCGCGGTCGATCTCGGACAGCAGCAGCTCGGCGATCGGCGTCAGCCGGCACTCGGTGTAGCGCATCGCCGCCGCCGAGTCGCCGTCGCGCGAGCCGAAGTTGCCCTGGCCGTCGACCAGCGGATAGCGCAGGGAGAAATCCTGCGCCACCCGCACCATGGCGTCATAGACGCTGGAGTCGCCGTGCGGGTGGTACTTGCCGATCACGTCGCCGACCACGCGCGCCGACTTCACGTGCTTGGAGGTGGACGACAGGCGCATCTCGTTCATCGCGTACAGGATGCGGCGCTGCACCGGCTTGAGGCCGTCCTCGACCTGCGGCAGCGCGCGCGACTTCACCACGCTCATCGCGTAGGCAAGGTAGGCGCGCTCGGCGTAGCGGTCGAGCGCCAGGGTGCCGTCGTCCTCGGGTTCGGGCTCGGGGGCGGTGGGCGGCGCGGGGGGCGGGGGCAGGTTCGCGCCGGTGGCCGTCGGTGAGTCGTTGGTGCCCGTATCCTGCGCCGTACCTGAGGTGTTCTTCACTGCAGTGGGCGTCGAGGTCGCGAGTGTTACGGATTCGGATGCGTCAGGCGCATCGAAGAGATCGGGAGTGTCTGTACTCATGTATTCGAACTGCAGGCTGCGAGCAGTAGCGGGTGTGCGACATGCTCGAAAGGATTGATGACGGTGACGCCGCGCCAGGTGAAGCCGTGCTGCAGGTCCTCGCTCAGCAGCAGGCGGCAACGGTTTTCCGCAGCGACCGAGAGGATCAGGCCATCCCAAACCTGCATGCGGTGATCGCAGGCCAGGTCGATGGCCGACTGAAAGCTCGGCCAGGTCGAATCGGCCACCTCGTAGGCATCGGACCAGTCGAGCAGGGCTGTGCGAACCGCTTCGGCGTCGCGCTTGAGCTTTCCGGTCAGGACCCGATACAACTCACCCAGCGTCTGGGCGGGAATCATCACCTCGCTCGCCGAGAGCGTTCCGAGCAGCACCCGGGCCGCAGCGCAACGTGCGTTGTCGCCGGCGCCTTCTGCATAGGCGAGGATGTTGGTGTCGAGGGCGATCTTCATTGGCCGCGGTCGTACAACTCGGCGCGGGTCCAGTTGCGGTTGTCCGCAACGGGCTCCCCGTCTAGCCGGGCAAGTAGGCGAGCGCGCGCCTTGGTTCGATCGTGGTCGAGTTCCGTCCCGACGACAGCGGGGCTGATGGTTGCAACAGGGCGACCGTGGGACAGGACCGTAACGGTTTCACCCTGGCTCACTTGGCGCAGCAGGCTGGAGAACTGTCGGTTTGCTTCGGCAGCGGAGACGGTATGCATATCGGGTCCTTGGCTAGGAGCTAAAGTAGTGAATGTCACTACTTTAGTTCCAGTGGTCTGATCGGGCAATGTCGATGTACCCGCAGGCGCTTAGATATCCGCCTCCACGCTGTCGCCCTTCTCCTCCATCCACGCCCTTCTCCCCGAGGCCTCGCCCTTGCCCATCAGCAGGGTGAACATCCTCAGCGTGTCCTTGAGTGCGCCGCTGCGCACCTTCACCGGCAGCACGCGGCGGGTGGCGGGGTCCATGGTGGTCTCGCGCAGCTGGTCGGGGTTCATCTCGCCCAGGCCCTTGAAGCGGCCGATCTCGATCGCGTCGGGCCTGAAGCCTTCCTTCTCGAGGCGGTCGCGGATCGCGGTGAGTTCGCCCTCGTCGAGCGCGTAGAGCCGGCGCGGCGGGCGCTTCTTGCCCTGGGCCGGTACGTCGACGCGGTACAGCGGCGGTTGCGCCACGTACACATGGCCACGCTCGATCAGCTTTGGGAAGTGGCGGAAGAACAGTGTGAGCAGCAGGGTCTGGATGTGGGCACCGTCCACGTCGGCGTCAGACATGATGACGACCTTGCCGTAGCGCAGGCCGGAGAGGTCAACGTCGCTGTCGGCCTTGTGCGCATCCACGCCCAAGGCCACCGCGATGTCGTGGATTTCGGCGTTGGCGAACAGACGATCCGGGTCGATCTCCCAGGCGTTCTGCACCTTGCCGCGCAGCGGCAGGATGGCCTGGGTCTCCTTGTTGCGCGCCATCTTGGCCGAGCCGCCGGCGGAGTCGCCTTCGACCAGGAAGAGTTCATTGTCGGCGAGATCTTCGGACTCGCAGTCCGACAGCTTGCCGGGCAGCACGGCGACCCCCGAGGTTTTCTTCTTCTCGACCTTCTGCGCGCTCTTCTGGCGCGCCAGCGCCTGCTTGATCGAGAGTTCGGCGATGGCCTTGCCGGCCTCGACGTGGTTGTTGAGCCAGATCTCGAAGGGGTCGCGCAACTGGCTGGAGACGAGCTTGACCGCCTCGCGTGAGTTGAGCTTTTCCTTCACCTGGCCCTGGAACTGTGGGTCGAGCAGGCGCGCCGAGAGGACGAAGCTCATGCGCCCGCACACGTCCTCCTGCTGCAGCTTGACGCCGCGCGGCAGCAGGGTGTGGTGGTCGATGAAGGACTTCATGGCCTCGAACACGCCGGCGCGCAGGCCCGACTCATGGGTGCCACCATTCACCGTGGGGATCAGGTTGACGTAGGACTCGCTGGGCACGGCCGACTCGAACCAGGCCAGCGCCCAGGCTGCGCCTTCGCCGGGGGCGAAGCTGGCGTCGTCCTTGCCCGCGTACTTCTCGGCGGTGAAGATCGGCGCCACCGCCTCGATGTCGCCAGCGAGCTCCCTGAGGTAGCCGGCCAGGCCCTCGGGGTAGGACCAGGTCTTGGTCAGCACCGGGCCGCCGGCCTGCTCGATGTCGAGCCGCACCGCGACCCCCGACAGCAGCACGGCCTTGGAGCGCAGCAGGCGCTCGAGTTCGTTCATCGGCACGCGCGGCGACTCGAAATACTTGCCGTCCGGCCACACCCGCACCCGGGTGCCGGTCTGGCGACCGCATTCGCCCTCGATGCGTACCGGGCTGATCGTCTCGCCGCCGTCGGCAAAGTCGATGCGGTGGATCTTGCCGTCGCGCTTCACCTCGACTTCGATGCGGGTCGACAGCGCATTGGTCACCGACACGCCGACGCCGTGCAGGCCGCCCGAGAAGGCGTAGGCCGAGTTGCCCTCGCGCTTGTCGAACTTGCCGCCAGCGTGCAGCCGGGTGTAGGCCAGCACCACTACCGGCACCCCTTCTTCGGGATGAAGGCCGACCGGAATGCCGCGGCCGTCATCGGCGACGGTGATGGAGCCGTCGAGGTGCAGGGTGACCTGGATCCTTTTCGCAAAGCCGGCGAGCGCCTCGTCGGCGGCGTTGTCGATCACTTCCTGGATGATGTGCGCCGGGCTGTCGGTACGGGTGTACATGCCGGGGCGTTCGCGCACCGGCTCCAGCCCCTTCAGGACTCGGAAGGACGATTCGTCGTACTGCTTTGGAGTGTCTTGCTTGCCAGCCATGCTGCGCGCCCGTTCGGTGTCACGAAGGGCGCAAGGATAGCAGAGAGCGCGTGGCTGATGAGACTGCAGGACTGGATAAAGATTCAGGCACTACCGAGCATGCGGCCGCCGCCGGTAGGCTTGGAGAGGCCGTCGGCGTCGTACAGTTGCGGGTGGTTGGCGGCTGACAGCAGGATGGACAGGGCGGCCTGGTTGCCGGCCATGCGTTCGAGGATCAGCTTGCCGTTGAGCGCGTTGCGGTCGCGGGCCTGGCGGGCTGCGCTGACCAGTTCGTCCCAGCGCACCAGCACGCGCGGCAGGTTGCCGAAAAGCGTGCGCATGGCCGCGTCGGCGCTGGTCAGCGCGGCACCCCCCAGAAGGCGGCTGCGTTCATCGGTGAGCCGCTGCAGCTGTCGATAGCGCTCGTTCTTCTCGTTGGCGATGGCCAGCAGGGCGTCGGTGTCGCCTTTGATCAGCACGGCCTCCTCGCGGTCGAGCAGGGCGAGGAACTCACCCAGCTGGAGCAGTTCGGCCTCGACCAGGAGGGCGATGCGCTGGAGTTCTGCTGGCGGTTGGGCGGTAGTCTGCATGGGGTCGGGCCGGCGTGGGCAGGAAGTTCGCGTGCGCGAATCTTAACGCTCCTGGCTTAGCCGCGCGAACCCAGCATTTCCCTGACGCTGTCGAGGAGCCCGTCGGCAATCCGGCTGGCGTCGACCTTGAAGCGGCCCTCGGAGATGGCCTGGCGGATCTCGTCGACGCGCTGCATGTTGACCTCGGGCGTACCGGAGATCGTGCTTTCGGCCTTGCGCATGAGCGAGGCCATCGGCGAGATCTGGACGCTTTCGGCGCTGCTCTGTGCTTCGGTCTTCGCACGCGCAGCTGGCGCGCGGTTGTCCTGTGCGGGCGTGGGGACGTAGGCCTTGCCCGAGCTTTCGATCTTCATGATGGTTTCCAGGAACACTATGAGTCGAAAGGGTCTACGGCACCCCTTCGCTAAACTTTAGCGAATTATCCGCTATGTCGAAGCGTGTGCCCTCGCCGTATCAAAAACCCAGCATGACACCGCCGTCGGCACGCGCCACGCCGTGGACGATCTGTCCGCCAGGCAGGCGTACGCGGACGCGTTCTCCGGGCGCTGCGTCGTTGAGTGCCTGTCCTTCGCCGGAGACGGTGAAGCCTTCGCCCTGAGTGTACACCTGTACGGGGCGGCCGCGGCTGACCGCGTTGGCTTGCCGGAGCACGCTTGCGCGCAGCGGCATGCCTTCGGCTACCGCAAAGCGGGTGATGTGACCCACGGCCTGCTCCGGCGCCGAAAGGACGTTGTCTGGAAGGGCGCTCAGTTCACCCTCGCGGACTTCTACATCGACAGCGTCGAGGCGCTCCGATGAGCGCAAGGCCCGTGCAGCGACGAGGTAAGGGCCGAACACCTGCACCCGTGCCTGAACGTAGGCGGTCCACGGCATCGGCGCGTCGCAGCGGATACCCACGCTGATCGCACCCCACGGGCGCACCCCTGGCGGCAGGAAGGGGGCGATGCTGGCGCAGGCCGGCAGCCGGTTTGTCGGGTCGAAGCGGTTTACGCCGATACGGATGTCGCCGGGCATGCCCTGGACCTCGTGCTCCAGAAACGCCTGCACCGCGTGCTCGATCGGCTCCGAGGGCTGGTGGGCGGAGGCGGCCGTCGCCACGATCGTACTGGCGAGCAGGGCGCCGATGCAGCGGCTGGGGCCGCGTCCCGGCGTGCCCGGGCGGGCGCGAGGGAAAGAGGTCGCGGACGTGTTCATGGGTGGGATTGCAGCACGCTCAGAGGAACAGGGCAAGGCGGCAGCTTTTGCCGCGATGCGCGGGCAAGCGGCAAAGAAGGGCTGCTTTCCGCGGTCTTATCGCGAGAGTGGAGGCCCGCCATGCCTCGTAACATGGCTGGCATGAAAGCTGCGACCACGGGTTCATGGAAGCCCGCCATGCCGCATTCCCCCGTGCCGCGATGGTGCAGCCCGTTCCCGAGGCCATGCGATGAAGACCCTAGTCGACAACCAGTTCCGTTTCCACCAGACCGCGCTGAACCTGCAGGCGTACCGGCAGGAGTTGCTCGCCTCCAATATCGCCAACGCTGATACGCCGCACTTCAAGGCGCGCGACATCGACTTCAAGAGCGCCCTGCAAGGGGCGATGACTGCCGCGAGCAGCGGTGTCGCGCTCCAGACCACGCATGTCGGACACATCACGGGTGGTGCCTCCGCGAGCGCAGAGAACTACGCCAAGTACCGTACCGAGCTGCAGTCCTCGGTCGATGGCAACACGGTGAACATGGACATCGAGCGTGCCGCGTTTGCCGAGAATGCGCTGCGCTACGAGGCGAGCGTGACCTTCATCAACGGCATGCTGCGTTCGCTCAACACCGCGCTCACCGGTCAGTAAGGAGTCCAGCCATGAGCATGCTCAACGTCTTCCAGATCGCAGGTTCTGCGCTCAACGCGCAGTCGATGCGCCTCAACACCACGGCGTCCAACCTCGCCAACGCCGACAGCGTCACGACCGAGACCGGCGAACCCTATCGCGCCAAGCAGGTGGTGTTCGCCGCCCGTCCGGTCGCCGGACCCGGCGCGATCGGCGTCCAGGTCACGCAGATCGTCGACAGTGCAGCGCCGATGCGGCTCGTGTACGAGCCCAACAACCCGGCGGCAAACGCGGAGGGCTACGTCGAGATGCCCAACGTCAACGTCGCCGAGGAAATGGTGAACATGATTTCCGCGTCACGCTCGTACCAGAACAACGCCGAGATCATGAACACGGCACGGACCTTGCTCCAGAGGACACTGCAGATCGGACAGTAAGCCCGTCCGGCAAACGATGCCGCTAGCAGGAGCACACCATGACCACCGTCTCGAACAACCAGACTGCAAACAGCGTGCTGGCCAGCCTGGCCCGCAGCGAGCCCGTCCAGAAGCCCCAGGAAGACCAGCAGGGCCGCTTCCTCAAGCTGTTGACGACGCAGCTGAGGAACCAGGATCCGATGAACCCGATGGAGAACGCGGAGATGACCTCCCAGCTCGCGCAGATGAGCACGGTCGATGGCATCGAGCGGCTGAACAAGCTGGTGCAGTCCTTCTTCGATTCCCGGGCGTCGTCGGAGGGGCTCAATGCGGCGGCGCTGCTTGGTCGCGGGGTGCTGGTCGAAGGCCGCAGCCTGGCCCTCACCGAGGCCGGGGCCGTGGGCGGCTTCGAGATCGACGGCCCGGCCGACCGCGTCACGCTGACGGTGCGTGACAGCGCCGGGCTCGCGGTGAAGCAGATGGATTTCGACGCGGTTGCCGCTGGCAGTCACAATTTCGTCTGGGATGGCTCGGCCGATGACGGTTCGCGCGCTGCCGACGGCATCTACACCCTGTCGCTGTCGGCGACGCTGGGCAACGAGGCGGTCGGCGGGCGCACGCTGCAGTTCGGTCCGGTCACCAGCATCGTGCGCGGCAACAGCGGCACGGACCTCCAGGTAGGTGACCTTGGCGTGTTCAAGGTTGCGGACATCAAGCAGATCCTCTGATCCGGAGCAGCGACCATGGCATTTCAGCAGGGCCTCAGTGGCCTGAACTCCTCCTCCAAAGCGCTTGACGTCATCTCCAACAACGTCGCCAACGCCAGCACGGTGGGCTTCAAGAACTCCGGTACGGTGTTTGCCGACGCCTATGCGTCCTCGCTCACCGGTGCGGTGTCCAAGGTGCAGATCGGCATCGGCAGTGCGGTACAGGCGGTGCGGCAGACCTTCAACCAGGGCAACATCACCACCACCAGCAATCCGCTGGACATGGCGATCAACGGCAACGGCTTCTTCGAGGTCGAACTGCAGAACGGCGGCTATGCGCTGACGCGCAACGGCCAGTTCAACATCGACAAGCAGGGTTACATCATCACGGCGCTCGGTGACCGGCTGATGGGCTACCAGGTCGTGGACCCCATCTCGGGTGACGTGCGTGCTCCCGCCTCGGTCACCGCGGATTCGTTCCGCACGATGGTGATCCCGTCGACCGGCGTCGGTGCGGCTGCCACCTCGGAGGTGGGCCTGAGCCTGAACCTGAGTGCGGATGCGCCGACGATCCCCGACCCCGCCCCGCCGGCCCTGCCAGGGAGTGTTCCGCCGAACCCGAACGACGACAGCACCTACACCTATTCGACCGCGCTCAAGATCTTCGACTCGCTCGGCAAGGAGCACTCGCTATCGTTCTACTTCGTGCGCCGCACCGATGTCGTCGATGCCGCGACCGTGCCGCCGACCTACAGTGAGTGGGACCTGTACACCGTTGCCGACAACGACACGGCCTCGCTCACCTACAACTCGCGCCTTGGCTTCGATGGCCTTGGCCGCATCGCCAGCGTGACGCCCCAGGTGACGGCTCCTGGGGTCACGCCGCCCCTGAACGGCTCGGTGTTCAGCGCCACGCTCGGCAGCGATGCGATCGCGCCGAGCGTGATCGAACTGGCGATGAACTCGATCACCCAGTTCGGCGGCAAGTCGACCCCGCGTGAGCTTACCCAGAACGGCTCGGCTCCGGGCGAGATCGCCGGCCTGGCGATCAGCCGCAACGGCGTCATACAGGCGCGCTACACCAACGGCATCACCAAGGACATGGCGATCGTCAACCTGACGACCGTGCGCAACAACAACGGCTTGTCGCCCATCGGCAACAACTACTGGGTCGAAACCCCGGAGTCCGGCGGCTTTGCCCGCGGCGAGCCGGGCAACGGGCTCAATGGCGTGATCTCGGCCGGTCAGGTCGAGGAATCCAACGTCGATCTGACCCAGGAACTGGTGCAGATGATCATCCAGCAACGTAACTACCAGGCCAACGCGCAATCGATCCGCACCCAGGACCAGATCCTGCAGACGCTGGTGAATCTGCGCTGATGCCTGATCCGGCTGCCGGCCGACAGAACGAAGGGAGTCGAACATGGATCGCCTGATCTACACCGCGATGACCGGTGCCAAGGGCACGATGGACCAGCAGGCGGCGGTGTCCAACAACATCGCCAACGCGGCATCGACCGGTTTCCGCTCGCAGCTGCACAAGCTGAGAGCGGTCGAGATCCAGACCGAGGCCTTCCGCACGCGCTCGTTCGCGGTCGACGCCAGCATCGCCAACGACTTCGCTCCGGGGCCGATCCAATATACCGGACGGCCCTACGACGTTGCGCTTGAGGGCAAGGGCTGGCTGGCCGTTCAGCAGCCGGACGGCAGCGAGGCCTATACCCGCAATGGCAGTCTGGCGCTCAGCCCGGCAGGGGTGTTGCAGACGCGCGATGGCTTGCCCGTGATTGGCGACGGTGGCCCGGTGACGTTGCCGCCCGATACCGAGATCGTCATCGGCCGTGACGGCTCGATTTCGTCCATCAACCCCGACGACGGGGTCGTGAACCTCGTCGGCCAGCTCAAGCTGGTCAATCCGCCCGAAGCCGATCTCGTGCGCGGGGACGATGGCCTGTTCCGCCTCGCCGACGGTGCCGCCGCGCCGGTCGACCCCAATGTCCAGGTCGCAGGCGGCTACCTCGAGGGCAGCAATGTCAACGTGGCTGACCAGATGGTGCAGATGATCTCGCTGGCGCGTCAGTTCGAGATGCAGGTGCGCATGCTGCAGAACGCCGAGGCCAATGACCGTGCCGCCAGCCAGGTGCTGTCCTGGCGTTGATGTCCTGCCCGCGGGGCGCGGCGATTAGCACGGTTTTTGCGTTGCTTATCGTGCAATCGCCTGGCCCGTCCGAGGGCTAGACTGATCCCGTGAAATTGCGGCAATCGCCGCCACCCTGCGGCAGCCTTTGCCGCAGCGGCAAGGCAGAACAGAGGACTTCATCATGATCCGCTCGTTGTGGACCGCCCGTACTGGGCTGGATGCCCAGCAAACCTCGCTGGATGTGATCTCGAACAACCTGGCGAACGTGTCGACGAACGGCTACAAGCGCCAGCGCGCGGTGTTCGAGGACCTGTTGTACCAGACCATCCGCCAGCCCGGCGCGCAGACCACGCAGCAGACCCAGGTCTCGAGCGGCCTGCAGATCGGTACCGGCGTACGCCCGGTCGCTACCGAGCGCATCTTCACCCAGGGCAGCCTGCAACAGACCGGGGGGGCGCTCGATCTCGCCATCCAGGGCAACGGCTTCCTGCAGATCTCGATGCCCGACGGCTCCACCGCCTATACCCGCGACGGGGCGCTGCAACTGGACAACCAGGGCAACGTCGTCACCGCCAGCGGCTATCCGCTGCTCGACGCCATCCAGATCCCGGCCAATGCCCGCTCGATCACTGTCGGCAAGGACGGCACGGTCACCGTTACCGTGCCGGACCAGGTCGAGCCGCAGCCGGTGGGGCAGATCCAGGTGGCCACCTTCATCAACCCCGGTGGCTTGCAGAGCGCGGGGGAGAACCTGTTCTACGAGACCGCATCGAGCGGCGAGGCGACGCCGACCGAACCCGGGACCAATGGCGCCGGGGTGATCAACCAGGGTTACGTCGAGACCTCCAACGTCAACGTCGCCGAGGAGCTCGTCAGCATGATCGTGACCCAGCGCGCGTACGAGCTCAATTCGCGTGCGATCTCGACATCCGACCAGATGCTCGGTCGGCTGACCCAGCTTTGAGGGCGCGGCCATGTCCGTCATCCGCAGCTTCGCACTCCTGGCCCTTGCACTGCTGTCGGGGTGCGCATCCATCGACAGCGTCCCGCCCACGGCAGTGCATCAGCCGATGAGCGTGCGCCCCGGCGAGCGCATGGCCCAGCCACCGGCCAACGGTGCCATCTACCAGGCTGCGGCGGCGAGGCCCCTGTTCGAGGACAGGCGTGCCCGCCATGTCGGCGACATCATCACGATCAACCTGGTCGAGCGCAACACGGCCACCAAGAGCGCGAACGCCAGCGCAAGCCGTGGCTCCGAGATGTCGGGTGGCATCACCGCGACCTCACGCCTGCCCTTGGGCGGGCTCAACGGCCTGGGCGTCGAGGCCGGTGTGGATTCCGACTTCAGCGGCAGCGGCAGCGCGCGCGCCAACAACGCCTTCAACGGCACGGTCACGGTCACCGTGATCGACGTCTTCCCCAACGGTAACCTGCTGGTGTCAGGCGAGAAGATGCTGGCGATCAACCAGGGCAGCGAGTTCATCCGCTTCTCCGGTGTGGTCGATCCCAACACCGTGACCTCCAGCAACACCGTCCAGTCCACCCAGGTGGCCGATGCGCGCATCGAGTATCGCGGCAGCGGTTTCATCGACCAGTCCAATACCATGGGCTGGCTGCAGCGCTTCTTCCTTGCCGTGCTGCCCTTCTGATCGAGGCTCGCCATGCTCCGGATCCAGACCTTGCTGATGCGTGCCGTGGCGGTTGCCGTGGCCGCTGGCATCTTTCTCTCCTCTGCCGCCGAGGCTGCCCCCGAGCGCATCAAGGATCTCGCCTCGATCGCCGGCGTGCGTGACAACCAGCTCGTCGGCTACGGCCTCGTCGTCGGCCTCGATGGTAGCGGCGACCAGACCACGCAGACGCCCTTCACCAAGCAGAGCATCGTCAACATGCTCAGCAACATGGGTGTGACCGTGCCCCAGGGCACCAACATGCAGCTCAAGAACGTGGCCGCCGTGATGGTCACCGCGAACCTGCCCGCATTTGCACGGCCCGGCCAGGCGATCGACGTCACGGTGTCGTCGATCGGCAACGCCAAGAGCCTGCGCGGCGGCACGCTGATCATGACCCCGCTCAAGGGCGCCGACGGGCAGGTGTATGCAGTGGCGCAGGGCAACCTCGTCGTCGGTGGTGCCGGCGCCCAGGCCGGCGGTGCGGCGCAGACGGTCAATCACCTCGCTGCAGGGCGTATCCCCGCGGGGGCGACGGTCGAGCGTGCGGTCGCATCCTCGGTGGGGCAGGGCGACTATGTGATGCTCGAGCTCAATCAGACCGACTTCGGTACGGCACGCCGCGTCGTCGATGCGATCAATGCGGTGTCGCCCGGATCGGCGCGCGCGCTGGACGGCCGCAGCGTCGAGGTACGGGCACCGACCGACGTGTCGTATCGGGTCGCGTTCCTCGCCCAGATCGAGAACCTGCGGGTGACGCCCGAGCAGCAGGTGGCCAAGGTGATCGTCAACTCGCGCACCGGCTCGGTGGTGATGAACCAGCGCGTGACGCTGCAGAACGTGGCGGTGTCGCACGGCAATCTCACCGTCACCGTCAACAGCGAGACGCAGGTCAGCCAGCCCAATCCGCTGTCGCAGGGCCAGACGGTGACTGCGCAGAACCAGGGCCAGGTCGACATCCAGCAGGACAGTGGCAGCATCCACAACGTGCGCGCCGGCGGCAACCTCGCCGATGTGGTCAAGGCGCTCAATGCACTGGGTGCCAAACCCATGGATCTGGTCAGCATCCTGCAGGCGATGAAGGCTGCGGGTGCCTTGCGCGCCGAACTCGAGATCATCTGAGGCTCGGGCCATGAACGCCGGCGTCCAGCTCAACGCCTTCGACCCCAACTCCTTGCGCGACCTGCAGCGCCTGGCGCGCACCGACGGCCAGTCGAACGAGACGCTGCGCGCGGCTGCGCGCCAGTTCGAGGCGCTGTTTCTGCAGATGGCGCTCAAGTCGATGCGCGAGGCCACGCCCTCGAGCAGCATGTTCGACAGCGAGCAGACGCGCATGTACCAGAGCCTGCTCGACCAGCAGCTTGCGCTCAATGCATCGCAGTCTCGCGGCACCGGCTTGTCCGAGGTGATCTTCCGCCAGCTCGGCGGCCGGCCCGACAGCGCGAGCGCGATCGATGCGCTGGTGCCGTCGGCTGGCGTCGCCGGCGGCTTCGATCTTGCCGGCGTGGCGCGCCGGCCGGCAATTTCTGCCGTGATGCAGCGTGCCGGCCTTGCCGCCGGCACGTCGTCCACCGGTACCGACCCGCTTGCCGGCGGGGATGCGCTTGCCGCGGCCGAGTCTGCGCTCACGCAGTCGCGCTTCGCCGATGCGATCCGCCAGGCGCGCGATGCGGCTGGCGATGTCGTGGCCAAGGTGCGCGATTTCGTCGCCGATGTCTGGCCGCATGCGCTGGAGGCCAGTAAGCAGACCGGCATCCCGGCCGCCTTCATGGTGGCGCAGGCTGCCCTGGAGACGGGCTGGGGGGAAAAGCAGCTGCGTCATGCCGATGGGCGGCCCAGCCACAACCTGTTCAACATCAAGGCCGGGTCCAACTGGCAGGGCGAGACGGTCGACCGTACCGTTACCGAATATGCGGGCGGGCAGGCGTATGCCGAACCCTCGCGTTTCCGCGCCTATTCGTCCTATGCCGAGTCCTTCGCAGACTACGCCCGGCTGATGACGCGCAGTCCGCGCTATGGCGCGGTGCTGGGCTCGACCAGCGCAGCCGGATTCGCTCGTGCGCTGCAGGACGCCGGCTATGCCACCGATCCGCACTATGCCGACAAGCTCACCCGCATCATCGGCGGCGCTACCCTGCGCAACGCGCTGGCAGGCATGGGCTGATATTGCCGCCCGCGGGCTGGCAAGGTATTTGCTGAGTACCTGCAAGGAATCACTGGAACAGGACTCGGATCATGGCTGGCATGCTAAACATCGGTGTCTCGGGCCTCAATGCAGCGCAGGCCCAGCTCAACACCACCAGTCACAACATCACCAATGCGGGGACGACCGGCTATCACCGTCAGACGGTCAGCCAGGGCGCGCGCGAGCCTCTGTTTACCGGCGCAGGCTTCTTTGGCCAGGGCACCAACGTCACCGGCATCACGCGCTCCTACAACCAGTTCCTGGAGGCGCAGGTCACGCAGGCCGACAACCGTCGTGCGCAGTATGCGGCCTACGGTAGCCAGATCGGCCAGATCAACAACCTGCTCGCCGACAGCACCACCGGCCTGTCGCCGGCCCTGGCGAACTTCTTTGCCGGCGTGCAGGAGGTGGCGTCCAACCCGACCAGCGTGGCCGCTCGCCAGTCGCTGATCTCCAACGGCCAGGCGCTGGCCTCGCGCTTCCAGGCGCTCAACACCCGCCTCGAGGAGATCCGCCAGGGCGTCGAGGGCAATCTGGTCCAGACCGTCGAGTCGATCAACACCTACGCCAAGGCCATTGCCGAGATGAACCAGCGCATCGTGGTCGCGCAGGCCGGTGGAGCGGGCACGCCCGCCAACGACCTGCTCGACCAGCGCGACCAGCTTCTGGCAGAACTCAACAAGCTGGTGCAGATCTCGGTGGTGGCCGAGACCGATGGCACCAAGGCGAATGGCGGGGTGTCGGTCTTCATCGGCTCGGGCCAGCCTCTCGTCCTGCGCGGGACCGTGTCGGAGTTCGAGGTCATCCCGAGCCAGGTCGATCCGAAGCGGGGCGCGATCTCCATGAAGGTGCCTGGCGGCAACACCATCGAGATCGCGGAGTCGCTGCTCGGCGGCGGCGAACTCGGGGGGCTGCTCGAGTTCCGCAGGAGCTCGCTTGACCGCGTCCAGAACGAGCTCGGCTTGATTGCCCTGGGCATGGCCAAGGCCTTCAATGACCAGCATGCGTTGGGGGTGACGCTGGAGGGCAGGCTGGGGGACGGCTTCTTCCAGATGCCTCCGATCGGCGTCGTGCCGCAGGGAACCGGCGTGACGGTGGCGCTCACCGATGCGGCGCGCTTGCAGGCGAGCGATTACCAGGTCGTGGGGGAGGGGGCAGGCGGTTTCAGGGTGCGGCGGCTTTCGGACGGCCAGCTCTTTCCGCCGTCGACCAACCCCGCCGCGACCGGCACCTTCCAGGTTGATGGGCTTGCGTTTGCGGGGGGCTCCCTGGGCGCAGGCCAGACGGCGCTGGTCCAGGCGACGCGCAATGCCGCGCGCGACATTGCGGTGGCGATCGCGGATCCGCGCTCGGTCGCGGCCGGCAGCCCGGTGACGGCGAACCTGCCGCTCAGCAACCAGGGCACGGCCAAGGCCTCTGGCATCGAGATGCTGAGTGTGGGCGATCTACCCGGTACTGCGCCTGCATTCTCGTCGTTCGCGCTGAGCTTCGACGGTGCCAACCTGAATCTGCCGACCACGGGCGGGTACACGATCCAGCGCCTGCAGTTCCAGCCCAGCAGCGGCGATTGGGTGCCGGTGGGCGGGCCTGCGACCGCGAGTGCCGCCTTCAACCCGACCACCGATGCGTCCGGCGTCCGCTTCCGTATCGCCGAGCCAGGCGGCTACAGCTTCGATGTCGACATCAACGGTGCGCCGCAAAGCGGGGACCGCTTTGACTTTGCGCCGGCTGCCGCGGGGGTGTCGGACAGCCGCAACGCGGTTGCTCTGGGGGCACTGCAGACCAGGAAGGTACTGCTGGCAGACGCCAACGGCCGGCCGACGGCGACCTTCCAGTCCAGCTATGCGCAGACCGTCAGCACGGTCGGCAACAAGACACGCGAGGTGCAGGTCAATGAGGCTGCCCAGGATGCCTTGCTGGCCCAGGCGACCACGGCGCGCGACAGCATGTCTGGGGTCAATCTCGACGAGGAGGCTGCCAACCTCGTCCGCTTCCAGCTCGCCTACCAGGCTTCCGCGCGTGTCATGACCGTCGCGCAGCGCCTGTTCGACGAACTCATCAGCATCGGCCGCTGAGCCGGCATCAAGGAGAGCTCATCATGCGTGTTTCGACCAGCATGATCTACGACAAGGGCGTCGGCTCGATCCAGCAGCAGTGGAAGAACATCCTGCAGACCCAGCAGCAGGTGTCGACCGGCCGCCGGGTGCTCACCCCGGCGGACGACCCGATTGCCTCGGCCCGGGCGCTCGAGTTGGGGCAGACAAAGGCGGTCAACAGCCAGTTCTCGGTCAACATCGGCTATGCCGACGATGCCATGAAGCTGCTCGAGTCCCGCCTGCAGAGTGCCGGCAGTGTGCTGCAGTACGCGCGCGAGCGCGCGGTGCAGGCCGGCAACGGCACCCTCGCGTCGGAAGACCTTCGCTACATGGCAGCCGACATGAAGGCGCAGTTCGAGGCCATGCTGGCGCTGGCGAACAGCCAGGATGGCACGGGCGACTACATCTTCGGGGGCTACCGTTCGCAGCAGCAGCCCTACAGCGGCGGCTTGTCCGGGGTCGCCTACAACGGCGACCAGGGCGAGCGTAGCATCCAGGTCTCGGCGTCGCGCTACATGGCGGTCAGCCTGCCGGGCTCGGACGTCTTCGATCGCACGCTGGCGCTGAGCCCGGCGTCGATCAAGGTGTACTCGAGCGCGGGCGCTGCGGGTGCGGATGGTCCGGCCGTCACCGCGGTCGACGCGAGTGCCGTGCGCGAGGGCACGCGCTACCAGTTCGAATACGACGCCCTCGCGGCAAGCTACTCGGTCACCCGCATCGGCCAGGACGGCCAGCCCGTGGCGCCGAGCCCGGGGAGCTTCGCGATCGGCAGCACCCCCACGATCGACGGCATCACCTTCGACCTCTCCGCGACGCCGGCCGCAAGCCCCGCTGCGTATGAGGTCTTCGTGCCCTCGACCAATCTGCTCAACAATATGGCGATGTTTGCCGCAGCCCTGGAAAAGCCGGGTGTGTCGGGCATGACCGGCGCAGTTGCGTTCGCGCTCGAGACCTTCGATGCCGGCCAGGAAAGCCTGCTCAGGACGCGCGCCCAGATCGGTTCGCAGCTCACCGAGACCGAGGCGCTGGCCAATCTCGGCAGTGATCTCGATCTCCAGTATGCGACCACGCTGTCGGGCCTGCAGGATGTCGATTACGCCGAGGCGATCTCGCGGCTGACGCAGCAGCAGACCTACCTGCAGGCGGCGCAGCAGTCGTTCATGCGGGTGTCGGGCTTGTCCTTGTTCAACTATCTCAACTGAGGCCGATCATGCGTACCGTTCTCGCCCTGAGCGTAGCGGCTTGCCTGACGGCCTGCGCGTCCGGCCAGGAGGCTCAGGTCCGCGACACCGGGCCTGCGCCCGCGCAGGTCGCCATCGAGCAGGCAGGCCCGGCTGCGGCGGTCGTGGGCGGCGCGATGATGTTGAGCGAGCTCAAGATGCTCAAGCCCGAGTACATCGCAGGCGCACTGGTCGCCTTCGCGATCTACGACCCGCTAGCGCCGACGTGGCGGATCGAGGTGCGCGAGGCCGGGCGTGACCGGGTGCGCATGACGCTGCGTATGAAGGCGCTCAATACCGGTGGTGACGGCGAGGCGCGGCAGGTCGTTGCGCGCAATGCGCGCGATATCGTAGAGGCCGGCGGCTTCGCAGGCTACGAAGTGGTTCATTACGAGGAGGGCGTGGAATCGACCCGGCCTTTTGCCCGCCGCTACGCAAATGCCGAGATCCGATTCGTGCGCTCGCACATGTTCCCGACGCTCTGAAGCGCACTGACGCGCCAGCGGTTCAGCGCGTCGGTGCGGGAAGGGGGGCGAGGGCGTCGAGCAGCATCGATATGCTGTCGAAGCCGCGTTCGAACAGGCTTTGCAGTACCGGTGCGAAGTTGGTCATGAGCCACAGCAGGCCGACGAAGCCGGCGGTGAGCGTGACCGGGAAACCGACCGCGAACAGGTTCAGCTGCGGTGCCGCGCGTGTGAGCACGCCGAGCGAGATGTTGGCCACGAGCAGCATGCCGATGATCGGCATGGCCAGCAGCAGGCCGGCAGTGAATACCGTGACGCCGGTGCGCGCGATGAAGGCCCAGCCGTCCGCACGGATCAGCTCGACGCTCACCGGCAGCCATTCGAAGCTGCGCACCATGATCTCCAGCAGCACCAGGTGGCCGTTGGCGGCGAGGAAGAGCAGGGTGGCGAGCAGGTTGAGGAAGTCGGACAGCACCGCCGTCTGGCCGCCGGCATCGGGGTCGAAGAAGATCGCGAACGACAGCCCCATCTGCATGCCGATGAGCGCGCCTGCCATGTCCACCGCTGCAAACACGATGCGCATCATGAAGCCCATGGCGATGCCGATGAAGACCTGCTGACCGAAGATCACCAGCCCCAGGCCGGAATTGGGCGGCACCTCCGGCATCGGCGGCATGACCGGCAGCACGGCGAGCGCTACGGCGATCCCGGTGGCAAGGCGGATGCGCATTGGCACGCCGCGGTTGGCGAAGATCGGCGCGGACGTGAACAGACCCAGCAGGCGCCCGAGCGGGAACATCAGCGCCGCGAGCCAGGCGTCGAGCTGGGCAGCTGTTACGCTGAGCATCGGGGGACTGCAGTGCGGGGGCGGTCGGCGCGGCGCGCGGGCGCTAGCCGATCATCACCGGGATCGAGCTGATCAGCCGGCGCATGAAGTCGGTCAGCAGGGTGATCATCCACGGGCCGGCAAGCACGAGGGTGACGAAGATCGCAACCAGCTTGGGCACGAAGGAGAGCGTCATCTCGTTGATCTGGGTCGCTGCCTGGAAGATGCTGATGATCAGACCGGTTGCAAGCGCGGCGATGAACAGCGGCGCCGACACCATGAGGGTGACTTCGACGGCCTGGCGCCCGAGTTCGATGACGGCGGTGGGGGTCATGGTGATTCTCCTGAGGGCAGCCGTCAGACGGCAAAGCTCTGTACCAGAGAGCCAATGAGCAATGTCCAGCCGTCGACGAGCACGAACAGCATGATCTTGAACGGCAGCGAAACGATCACCGGCGACATCATCATCATGCCCATGGACATCAGCACCGAGGCGACCACCATGTCGATGATGATGAAGGGGATGAAGATGATGAAGCCGATC
Source organism: Thauera sp. 27 (assembly GCF_000310125.2). Lineage (NCBI taxonomy): Bacteria > Pseudomonadati > Pseudomonadota > Betaproteobacteria > Rhodocyclales > Zoogloeaceae > Thauera > Thauera sp. 27. The sequence continues at coordinate 6,042 of NZ_AMXB01000042.1, read as the reverse complement.
TGAAAGGCGGTCTTGAGCTCGGAGGTCACGAAGGCCGGGATCACCACGCGCATCGGCAGGTCCTCCGCCTTGTCCACCGCCGGAACTTCGGCAAGCCTGGCGAACAGGTCGAGATCCGGCTCGCGCACCTGCTTGAGCATGAAGGCCTTGACCGGTACGGAGGCGCGCTCGAGTGCCTCGTCAAACTGGATGACCCCCTCCGACATGGGCAGGTAGGCATCGGTGTAGACGCGCTCGGCAACCGGGGACATGATGAAGAAGGTCAGGAACAGCGCCAGCCCGAGCAGCACCTGGTTTGGCGGCGCGGTCTGCGTGCCCATGGCCTGACGCAGCAGCGAGAACACGATGATGATGCGGGTGAAGCTGGTCATCATCAGCACCATTGCCGGGATGAAGCTCAGCAGCGTCATCAGCAACAGCGTCTGGATGGTGAGGCTGTAGGTGGTGCCGCCGCCAGGGGCGTCGGTGGTTGTCAGCGCGGGCAAGGCCTGGGCGGCGGCCAGCAGCGGCAGCCCTGCGAGCAGGCAGCCCAGGACCAGCTGGCGGCCGACCGCCGGGCAAGGCTTGCGGCCCGGTTCAGCTCGCATTGCGGTGCTCCGATGCCTGCTTGAGCCAGCTGGCGAAGCTGCGCCCGGGCGGTGTTGCCTGTCCGGACGCATCGTGTCCCTGCGGCAGTTCGCTGCGCTTGAGTTCATGAAGCTTGGTCACCGAGCCGGGCGCGACGCCGAGGACCAGCACCTGCTCGCCGAGTTCGACCAGGACCACGCGCTCGCGCGGGCCGACGGCAGCGGCGCCCAGCACCTTCATCGCGGCGGCGCTGCCACGCGGTGCGCCCAGGCGGCGGATCGCCCACAGGCTGGCGAGCAGCACGGCGATCACGGCAGCCAGGCCAAGTGCCATCTGCACCAGGCTGGCGCCCAGTTCGGGCACGGGTGCGCCCTGCGCGAGCGTCGCGCCCGGGCTCGCGGCGAGCAGGGCCATCACAGCATGTCGAGCGCGCAAGGTGGGGTGTCGGGCAGGCATCGGGTGCTCAGTTGCGGATCTTCCGCATGCGTTCGGCAGGCGTGATGATGTCGGTCAGGCGAATACCGAACTTGTCGTTTACGACGACGACTTCACCCTGCGCGATCAGGGTGCCGTTGACGAGGACGTCCATCGGCTCGCCGGCCAGGCCGTCGAGCTCGACTACCGAGCCGTGGGCCAGTTGCAGCAGGTTGCGGATCGATAGCTTCGTGCGTCCCAGCTCCACGGTGATCTGCACCGGGATGTCCAGGATCATGTCGAAGTCGTTGAGCGAGTTCTGCTTGTCGCCGCTGCCACCGAACTCCTCGAACAGCTGGCTTGCCGGCTTGGCCTGGTAGGGCGAGCTGTCCATCGCCGCCGCTGCGAGTTCGGCCGCGACACGCTCTGCCTCGCCGTCTCCGCCCGACTCGGCGGACGCCTGTTCCATCATTGCTGCCGCCCAGTCGTCCTCGCTGATCGGCGTGTCATTCGAATTGTCATCAGCCATCTTGTTCTCCGGGTTGGCTGGGGATGTCGCCTTCGTCTGCACGGACAAACTGCGTGAGCTTGACCGCATAGCGTCCGTTCTTGGTGCCGTGGTGGCACTTGAAGACGGGCACGCCGTCCACTTCGGTGACCAGCTCGGCAGGGACGTTGAGCGGGATGACATCGCCGACCCGCATCTCGACGATGTCGCGCAGCCTCAGGCCGGCGGTACCGAAATTGCAGGTCAGGGCTACGTCGACGGTCTGCAGCTGACGTGTCAGCAGCTTGATCCATCGGCGGTCGGACGTCAGCTGGTCGCTCTGCATGGTCGAGTAGAGCAGGTCGCGAATCGGCTCGAGCATGGAGTAGGGGAAGCAGATGTGCATTTCTGCTGGTGAGCCGCCGAGTTCGATCGTGAAACTGGTCGCGACCACCACCTCCGATGGGGTGGCGATGTTGGCGAACTGCGAGTTCATCTCCGAGCGCACGTATTCCAGATTGAACTTGAATACCGGCGCCCAGGCGCGGGCATACTCGGTGAACACCACATTGAGCATGCCCTGGATGATGCGCTGCTCGGTCGGGGTGAAGTCGCGCCCCTCGACGCGGGTGTGGAAGCGCCCGTCGCCGCCGAACATGTTGTCCACCACCAGGAAGACAAGGTTCGGGTCGAAGATCATCAAGCCCGTGCCGCGCAGCGGGCGGGCCGTCACCAGGTTGAGGTTGGTGGGGACGACCAGGTTGCGGATGAACTCGGCGTACTTCTGCACCTTGATCGGGCCGACCGAAACCTCGACGTTGCGGTGCATGTAGTTGAACAGGCCGATGCGCAGATAGCGTGCGAAGCGCTCGTTGATGAGCTCGAGCGTGGGCATGCGCCCACGCACGATGCGCTCCTGCGTCGCCATGTTGTAGGGCCGGGTGCCCTTGGTGTCGCTCTCGTCCTGAGGCTGCTCGTCCGACTCCCCGGTGACGCCCCGCAGCAGGGCATCAACTTCTTCCTGGGAGAGAAAGTCCGAGGACATGGTTCAGCGTCCTACTGGATGATGAAGGAGGTGAAGAGCACCGCCTGGACGGGGCCATTGGGGATGGGGCGTCCGCTGGCGTCGCGTACCGGCTGGAAACCCAGCGCCTCGTTGACCTGCTGGGTGATCTCCAGCGACAGCGATTCACGCCCTTCGACGGTGGCGACCTCCGAAGGCAGCTTGGAAGACAGCAGCAGGTTGATGCGGTGGCGGATCTCCGGCATGAAGGCCTTGAGCGTGGCCTCCATGGTGGCATCGGCAATGCGCATCACGGCCACGACCTGGAGGTAGTGATCGCCCTCGTCCCGGCGCAGGTTGACGGTGAAGGCGTCGAGCGGGACGAAGGTCGGCGGCTTGGTGAGGTCGACCGTGCCCGCAGTCTGCAACTGCGCCTGCGTTTGCGGGGCGGCAGTCGGAGCCGCTGCGGCCTCGTCCGCGCCCTTGTCCTTGCCGCCCTTGAGCAGCACCAAGGCACCGACGCCGAGCGCGATGAGGATGAGTACCACGAGCAGCAAGATGACGATGATCAGCCCGAGTTTGCCCTTCTTCTTGGGGGCCTCATCGCCATCGTCCGTCTTTGCCGGTGCCTTCGCCATGCCTTTCTCCTTGTATACGAATCAAATTATCAGGGAGGGGCACGCAAGCCAAAGCGCCGATAAGTGGGGCAGAGCAGCCCCAATTCGCGCGCTTCAGGCGAAGGTGTCCACCATCCCCGTCTGCTCTTTCACCCAGGCGCTGCCGCCGCCTGGCGTTGTGCCCGCGGCGAGGCCTTCGCCCTCGCCAGCCCCACGACCCTGTTCGCGGCCCGCGGTCTCGCCCTCTCCGCCCTGCTGGCCGGAGGTGCTGACGTCCGCATTGCCCAGCATGATGCCAGCCTGCTCGAGGATTTCGCGCAGTTGCGGCATGGCACGCTCGAGTGCGTCGCGTGCTGCCTGGCTCGAGGCGACAAACTGCGCAGTCGTCAGGTCGCCGTTGAGGCTGATCGACACCTCGAGCTTGCCCAGGTTCGGCGGTGTCAGCACGAGTTCCGCCTTGCTCTCGGCGCGGCCGAGCATCCAGCGCACCTGGTTGCCGACGTCCTCGGCCCAGGCCTGCTGGCCCACCGGGGTGGGGACGTGCAGCTGCGTGGCAGCCTGCATGCCCTGGGTTGGACGCAGCACCTGCGTTGATGCGTGCAGGTGCATGGCGCTGCCCTGCAGCTGGGTGTGGGCGTCGGCGCCGTCCCTGGCCAGGGCCGGATTTGCGTCCGCCGTGCGCAGCGCGGCCATGGTCGCCGACACGGCATTGGTCACGACTGCCTTGGCCTGGAGCTCGGGGGTGGTCTGGGCCTCGGCGGCATTCTTGCCCAGCCCTGCCAGCGCGGACGCATTATGCGGTGATTTCTTGCCGCCGTTGGCGTTCGCGAGCAGGCTGTCCGTGCCGTCTTCCACGACCTTGTTGTCCCGCTGTCCGGCGAGCAGGGCGGCAATGGCTGCCGGCAATCCGGCAAGCGAGGCCGGTACGGACGTATCGGCGTTGCTGCCGGACTCGGCCTGCTGAGTTTCGGTCTGCGAGCCCGTCTGCTCACGTGCCGCTTCGGTACTGCCGGCACTGTCTGCTGACTGCGTTGCAGGCCGCGCATCTGCCGGCTGGGTTGAGTCAGCCTGGCGCTCGCCGGTGGAGGAGGCTGGGCGCTCGCCCGCGGCGGCCTCCCGGCTGGGGCTTGTGGTCTTGCGTTCCGGGCCGGGGCTGTCGGGCGTGCGCGGGCCATCGTTGCGGGGACGCTCGGGCATGCGGCTTTGCAGGGTCTGGGAGAAGACGTCTGCGCGGACACCGCCACGGTTGTCGTTGCGCGCGCTGCGGGCAGAGGTCGAGGCGGTTTCGGACTGGCCGGTGAGCAGGCTCACGGCCGAGGCCTGGGTGCGCGCGGGGGCGTATGCGGAAGGCAGTGCAGACATATCATGGTCCCTTACTGGCAGGCGGTGATCGAAGGATCCGCTGAACAGCCTGAAGCAAGGCTCATGCCATCAAGGGTGAGCGGCTTTACGCCAGCTCGTCATCGTCGTTGCCGTCGCTGTGGTACCGGCGCGCAGCATGCTCGTCGGCCTGCTTTTGCTCTCGCCTGGCCTCGGCCCGGTTCAGTGCGGACTGATGCCGTTGCGAGAGCGTGTCGAAGGCCTTCAGACGCGAATGCTGGGCGATCCAGCTCTGCTGGCCCTGTGCCGTGCGCACCTGCGATTGCTCGACGAGCTTGCGCTGGGCCGTGATGGCCTCGTCGAGCTTGCCCATGAAGGCACTGAAGTTGCGCCAGGCGTCGGGGCTCATGCCGTCGCGCGCGGCCTGCATGAAACGCTCGTTGTATTCCGCACGGTAGGCCTCGAGCATCTCGAGCTTCTGGGCCTGGTCGCGTTCTGCGGCGACGAGTTCGCCCAGCTTGCGGGCGGCTTCGTCTGTCCGGGTGGCGGCAAGGTCAAGCAAGGGCTGGAGATGGAAACGCGAAGTCATCGGTTGCCGGTCGGTGGGCTGCGGTCGGGAATCCCGATTGTATATCGTCATTGCCCGGTTACCGAACCGGCGCTGTCGCGTATCGTCGGATGTGGCGCGGCCGGTCGGCCTCAGCCGAATACTCCGGCCAGTTTCTGGAGCGCGCCGTCATGTGTCTCGCGCTCGTTGATGCCCTGCTGCAGGAAGGCTTCCAGCTTGGGGTACAGGCGCACTGCGGCGTCGAGCACCGCGTCCCCGCCGGCCTGGTAGGCACCTACGGCAATGAGGTCGCGTGAGCGCTGGTAGCGCGAGAACAGCTGCTTGAACTGACGTACCACGGCGAAGTGATCGTCGCCAACAAGGTTGTGCATCGCGCGTGAGATCGACTGCTCGATGTCGATGGCAGGGTAATGGCCTTGGTCGGCGAGGTTGCGCGAGAGCACGAAGTGCCCGTCGAGGATTGCCCTGGCCGAGTCGGCGATCGGGTCTTGCTGGTCGTCACCCTCGGCAAGTACGGTGTAGAACGCGGTGATCGAACCGCCGCCTTCGGGGCCGTTGCCCGCGCGCTCGACCAGCGCGGGCAGCTTGGCGAACACACTGGGAGGATAGCCGCGCGTCACCGGGGGCTCGCCGATCGCCAGCGCGATCTCGCGCTGGGCCATCGCGTAGCGGGTCAGCGAGTCCATGATCAGCAGCACCTGCTTGCCACGGTCGCGAAAGTGCTCGGCCACGGTCGTTGCATAGGCGGCGCCCTGCAGACGCATCAGCGGGCTGGTGTCGGCTGGTGCCGCAACCACTACGGAGCGTGCGAGGCCTTCGGCGCCAAGGCTCTGGTCAATGAACTCCTTCACTTCGCGGCCCCGTTCGCCGATCAGGCCAACGACGATCACGTCCGCTTCGGTGTAGCGCGCCATCATCCCGATCAGGACCGATTTGCCGACGCCGGAGCCGGCGAACAGGCCCAGGCGTTGTCCGCGCCCGACGGTCAGCAGCGCATTGATGGCGCGGATGCCGACGTCGAGCGGCTGGGTGATCGGTGCGCGCGACAGCCGAAACCTCGACGTTG